>JBDTCP010000217.1:0-4695 GCA_039923555.1 Nitrobacter sp. | reverse complement strand
GACGTGGCTGAGGTCCTCGCGGCGATACCGCCACCACACCAGCGCCGACAATGTGATCGCCAGCACGAAGCCGGGCAGCAGGCCGCCTGTGAACAGCGCCGCGATCGATACGCCGGTCACCGAGCCGATCGTGATCAGCACCAAGCTCGGCGGAACGGTTTCGGTCTGGGCGCCGGTGGCCGCGAGCAGGGCGACGAGGTCGCCTGGTTTGGCCCCACGTTTCTTCATCTCCGGAAACAGCACAGGCGCTACCGCCGCCATGTCCGCAGCCTTGGAGCCAGAAATGCCTGACACGAGGTACATCGCCCCGACCAATACGTAATGCAGGCCGCCGCGAACATGGCCGAGCAGGCTGGCGAGGAAAGCCACCATGGCCCGCGCCATCCCGGTCATCTCGATCAGCAGACCGAGGAAGACGAACAAGGGCACGGCGAGCAGGATCAGGTGACTCATGCCCTCGTCCATCCGGCCGACCAGCACCATCAGCGGCGTCTGGGTGGTCAGCGCCAGATATCCGAAGATCGCGAGGCCAAATCCGAAGGCGATCGGCACGCCGGCGAACACACAGAATCCGGCCACGCCGACGAAGAAGATCACGAGATTGAGATTGCCTAGCGGCCGCAGCCACGGCTGCAACAACCAGAATGCGAGAACGATGGCAGCGACCGTCGCGACGGCACCGAGAAGGGTGCGAATATTCCCGGTGCGTGCCAGCCGCATCAGCGCAAACAGTGCCATCAGTGCCATCCCCACAGGGAGCGCTGCGGCGCGCCACATGTTGGAGGTCTGCAACGCCGGCGTGGTGATGAAGCTTTCCTCGTAGGCGTAGTCCCACGAGGGCCGGGCGATCAGCAGCAGGAAGACGAGGGCCGCGCAGGTGGCGACGACCTCGAGGAAAGCACGCTGCGCGGGGCCGGCACCCGCGACGAGTGCGGTCATGCGCATATGCTCGCCGCGGCGGAAGGCCACGACCGCACCCAGCATCGCGAGCCAAAGGAACAGGATCGAGGCCAGTTCATCCGACCAGATCAGGGGCCGGTGCAGCACATAGCGAGACACCACGCCCGTGAACAGCACGACGATCTCGGCAACGACGAGCGCCGCGGCCGGCACTTCGACGAGATATCCGAGATACGTGTCGAGGGATGACCCGAGCGAACGCCGGCGCGGGACATCCGGCGTTTCCACGTCAGCCGTCGTTCCCGTGACTTCGGCGCGAGCCATCTCGACCCCTTGTCGCCCGAGGCTGGCCCTATGCCAGTTCGCCGACCGACTTTTCGAGCAACGACCACGCCTGATCGCCGTATTTTCTCTTCCATTCGGAATAGAAGCCGGCGGTGCGCAGCTTTTCGCGGAATGGGAGGACTTCAGGCTGATTGAAGATCAGGCCCTTGCCGGTGAGGTCGGCCTTGACTGTCACATTCAGCTTCTCGATATCCTCACGTTCCTTGATAGCCGCGGCATTGATGTTCCTAGCGACGATGGTGCGGACATCGGCCGGCAGCGCCTCCCATGCGCGGCGATTGGCAAGGAACCAGAAGCCGTCCCACATGTGGTTGGTCAGCGAGCAGTATTTTTGAACCTCATACAGCTTGGCGGTGGAGATCAGCGCGAGCGGGTTTTCCTGACCTTCGACGATTTTGGTCTGCAGGGCCGAATAGACCTCGTTGAAGTTGATCGAGGTAGGCGAGGCGTCAAACGCCTTGAACATCGAAGTCCAGAGGGGGGACACTGGCACTCGGATTTTGAAACCCTTGAAGTCGTCCGGTCCGTTGATAGGCCTGGTCGAGGACGTGGTCTGCCGAAATCCGTTGTCCCAGATCTTGTCCATCACCACGAGATTGGACTTGGTAATCTCGCCACGGACATAAACGCCGAGGTCGCCGTCCATGGCCTTCCAGACCGTGGCGTAGTCCGGAAACGCGAAACCGATGCCGTTGATCGATGCAGCCGGAACCAGCGTTGCCAGGATCAGACCGGACAGCGTGAAAAATTCAACGCCGCCGGAACGAATCTGGCTGAGTATGTCGGTGTCAGAGCCGAGTTGGTTGCTGGGGAAAATCTGCAGATCGACGCGCCCATTGGTTTCGGTCTTGATCGCTGCCGACATTTCCTTGGCCCGAACGTTCAGCGGGTGCGAATCCGGCAGGTTGTTGGCGTATTTGTAAGTGGACTCGGCCTTCTCGGCGCGCGCCACGAACGGCGCTCCGACGCTGCCCAGGATGGCCGTCGCTGCCGACGCCTTCAGCACGGTACGCCGTGAAAACCCCATCTGAACTGTCTCCTTGACGCGTTGCTGTTCAGCAGGTCCATGATACGGACCGCCTCACGGTAATTGCAACCAGTGTTGATAAGCCTTTGTATTCTCGCTCCAAATCGATAGGAATATGAGCGCGACCCCAAGGCGCACTAATCCGAACGTCGGAAGGCGGATAGCGATATGCCAGACAAGAAGGCCAAGCATAATGATCCCGAGCAGTCCAAGCGCTTCCCAGAAGCAGCGAAAAAAGCTGGCGCGGATAAGACTGAGAAAGGCGCGGAGCGCGCCTTTAAAGCCGCGGTGAAGGCATGACGACAAGACTCGGGAATGCCATGTATTGGGGAGCCTGTGTGGCGGCCACGGGCTGGCTTGCCTTTGTGTTGTACCTGATGAGCACCAGTGATCGGAATGATGTCACGGGCCAAGCCCTCGCAATTGGCTTTGGCGGCGCCGCATTATTTTGGGGTTTCGGTCGCGCGACACGTTATGTTTTGGCTGGCAAGTAGCTGATTTTGCTACCGGGTGCGTCAAGTGAAACGTCGCCGATAGATATTCCAAGATATTCCATAATATACCTTATGCGAATTATGGATGCGGATTGTTTACAGATGCCCCAACCGCTCGCGCGCGGGCTTTTCGCCGGGCGCCGGAAAACGGACCGTCATGCCGAGCGTGAGCCAGTCCGCATTCTCGCCGGTGATGTTATGGCCGTAGATGAGGTCGACGGAAAAAATCTCATTCGGACGGTAGCGCACGCCGGCCTGCAATCGCGGCCGTGTCTGGCTCGCCACGTCGGCCGCGCCGGCCTGCCCAAAGGCCTCCAGGGTCAGTTGCAGGACGTCGGTGACTTTCCAGTCGAACCCTATGCCGTAGGTCAAATAGTGGCGATCGATCGTCCGGTCCCACAGCCAGCCGCCGTTGACATTGACGCGCATGGTTTCGGACAAGCGCCAAGTCGCGGGAATGGTCGCGAAGACGGTGGTATTGCTGCCGGTGGCGGCATCGAACGCCGCGCCGCCCGAGACCGAATAGCCGAGTTTACCGATGCCAGTCGGCTCTATGTTGGTCTTGAATTTCGGCGCAAGGCTGGTGCTCCAAACGCCATCCGACCGAAAACGGTTGACCTGCGTGCTCAGTTCGACGGGCCGGGTGATGTCGACCACGCATGATGGATTGGCGACCGCGGAAAAGTCCGTGTTAGTCGCGGTCGACAGCCAGCTTTCGACCTTGCAGGAGCCGACATCGGAGATATCGGCCGCATCGACCTGATAGGCGCCGTTGGCGGCTCGCGCCCGCGGGCCGGTCACCAGTATGGCCGCAGCGGCCGTGGCGCCGACCAGCGTCATGCGGAATTTCAAAGTCCCCATGTGTTCACGCTAGCAGAGTCCGACGCTCTCGACATACCCCGAATCTTGCGCCTAACGTCGATCCCGACACTGGCGAGACTACCGGTACTGGCTCGCAACATTGGAGCGGCTGATCGCCGACAAGGGCATCACCACAACGGATAACGCTCATCGCTACCGTGGCGCCTGGGATCATGCCGCAGCCGCACGCCCAATGGGCATCCAATCGAATTGAGCTCCGAGAATTTCGTTATGCCGCGCCGCGCGCCGTGTACTCACGCCAGCCCTTTGCCCGCAATCTGCACGCCGGGCATTCGCCGCAGCCATAACCCCAGTCATGCTGCGCGCCGCGCTCGCCGAGATAACAGGTGTGCGAATGTTCGCGGATCAGATCGACGAGTCCCGTCCCGCCAAGTTCATGCGCGAGCGACCAGGTCGCGGCCTTGTCGAGCCACATCAGCGGTGTGTGCAATTCAAACTGTTTGTCCATTCCGAGATTGAGTGCGGTCTGCAGGGCTTTGACGGTTTCATCGCGGCAATCCGGATAGCCGGAATAATCGGTCTCGCACATACCACCGACGATATGGGTTATGCCACGCCGGTAGGCCAGCGCCGCCGCGAAGGTCAGGAACACGAGATTGCGTCCAGGTACGAACGTATTGGGCAATCCACCGTCACCCATTTCGATCGCGACGTTCCTAGTCAGCGCCGTATCGGAAATCTCCGACAGCGTCGGAATGGCAAGTGTGTGGCCCTCCCCGAGTTTCTCGGTCCAGTCCGGACGCAGCGATTTCATGCCCGCGAGCAACGTGTCGCGGCAGTCGAGTTCGATGGCGTGGCGCTGCCCATAATCGAAGCCCAGCGTTTCGACATGCGCGAAGCGTTGCAATGCCCAGGCAAGGCATGTTGCGGAGTCCTGTCCTCCGGAAAACAGCACCAGTGCGGTTCGAGAAGCGGGCTGATCGGTCATGACGATGCCAATAGCATCCATCGGCACCTGCGCCAATCGGCGGCGATTTGCGTGGCTGGTCAACCGCTTTTTGCTGGGACGGCGGCGCGGCTTGCGGCATAGAGATGTCCGTTAATCCT
>JBDTCP010000216.1:0-8872 GCA_039923555.1 Nitrobacter sp. | reverse complement strand
GGAAATTCTCCAGCTCATCGCGATGAACCAGATCGATTTGATCGAGCCGCTCATCACAAGCCCTGCGGACCGCGAATTTTTTCGCGGCATCCTCGAGAGCCGGAAAAACCTGCGCGACCGCTTTAATTTCGAGTCGAGCGACGAGGCGCTGCCGTCCTGATCTTGTTCAGGCACGAAACGTCGTCGTGCGTGATGCCCGCCATAGCGTCCACAAGATACGCAGCCGCAATGAAGCCTGCGGCACGAAGGGATCGACGTCAGCGCGGGCCATGCGACTCAGCACGGGGCGCACCAATGCGAGCGGGAGATACACCGCCCGCGATTCCGGCGGCTGATCCGGCAGCAGGGCCAGCGCTGTATCCAGATGCGAGTGCGCTACGTCAGCCAATTCTCTTAAGGTTGCACGAAGCGGCGGCGTGTCCTGACCCGCGAACATCTGTTTTAAGTCGCAGCCATGCTGTTCCAGCAATTGCAGCGGTACGAAGGACTGACGCCGCGACGCATCCGGACCCAGCGTCGCGATCACCTGCGCGATGCCGCGCGCAAGTCCGGCGTGGCGCGCCAGATGATCCGTCTCATCGGATGGATGCCTGACGATGCGTGCGGCAAGCGAAAACAGCGTGCATGATGTATCGCCAAGGTATCGCTCCAGCGTCGCCATGTCCGGCATCGGATCGTTGTAGAGATCGAACTGGTGCTCCTCGATCAGCCGCGACAATTGCTCGACTGGCAGATCGTGGGCCCGAATCGCGAGCAGCAGTTCAGCCGCGACCGGATTGCCTTCGACGCCGCCGTATCCCGTGCCCGCGAGCACATCGGTCCACCATTGCAGGCGGATTTCGCCCGGCAATGGCTGAGTGATCTGCTCTTTGACTCTGACGATCTCGACGTTAAAGGCATGAAGCGCCAGCAGCGCGCGGCGGCAATGAGCCGGCGCGAAGATCGCCGCCGCATAGTTTTCGAAATCGTGGTTGCGGACGAGATCCACGCAAAACGCAGCGGACGAATTCTCAGCGCCGCTCATGGGACGACAGTCAGGACCGCCAGGCGCTGCCTCGACATCACGTTTATCATGGCACGGCGATGAGGGCCGCCGCGACCCGGCGCCGCTCGCCCAGCATGATGTTGTAGGTTCGGATCGCCGGTCCGGTCAGCATGGTGTCGACTCCGACATGGTAGCGGCGCAGCGCCTCGCGCAGATCGGTTGGCGCGAGCCAGACCTCGGTGCCGGTGCCGATCAGCAAAGTGTCGATCCCGGCTGAGCCGGCAAAGACCCGTGCGAGCGCGTGACGGTCGATCTCCTGCGGCCGCGTCACCGGCCACGGCCAGATGCCGTCCGGCAGACACAGCAGCGAGCCACGATGCGACATGGTATCGAATCGGAAGCCGCCATTGCCGTAGGCTTCGATCGGCGCGGAACGCGGAAGGTGCGGCGTGCCCGGCGGATCGGTGCTCACGGCTTCGCGGGTTTTTGCGGTGTGGCCGGCTTCTCCTCGGCATCGGCGCGATGATTGCCGACACCGAGATAGATCAAGATCGGCGCCGCAATGAAGATCGAGGTGTAGGTGCCGACCAGCACCACGCCGAACATCATTACGGCGGTAAAGCTGTGGATCGCCGGGCCGCCGAACAGCAGCAGCGCGAACAGCGCCAGGGTAACCGTGACATGGGTGATGATCGAGCGCGACAGCGTCGAGTTGATGGATTCGTTCAGGAGCTGCGGCATCGGCATCTTCTTGTAGCGCCGCAGCATCTCGCGAATACGGTCGTAGATGACGACGGTGTCGTTCAGCGAGTAGCCGAGAATGGTCAAAAGCGCCGCGATGCTGGTGAGATCGAAGTCGACCTGCGAGATCGACATGAAGCCGATGGTCAGCACGATATCGTGCACATTGGCGATCATGGCGCCGAGCGCGAACTGCCACTCGAAGCGAAACCAGAGATAAATCAGGATACCGAGGATCGCCAGCATCAAGCCGACCATGCCGTAGGCGAGCAATTCGCCCGACACGCGCGGTCCGACCACCTCGACCCGGCGATAGGTGACGCTGTCACCCAACGCACCGCGCACCTTCTGCACGGCAACCTGCTGGGCGGCATCTCCGCCCGGCTGCTCGGCGACGCGGATCAGCACTTCCGTCGGACCGCCGAATTGCTGGAGCTGAACCTCGCCGAGACCGAGCTTATTCAGCGTCGTGCGCATACTCGCGATGTCTGCCTCGCCCGACTTGGCCTGCACTTCGAGCAGCGTGCCGCCCTTGAAATCGATCCCGAAATTCAGGCCATGCGTGAAGAACAGCGTGATGGCAACGATCGACAGCACCGCGGAAATCGGAAAGCTGATGCGGCGGAAGCGCGTGAAGTCGAAACGCGTATCGTCTGGAACGATCCGCAGCGATGGCAGCAGGCCGAAGCAACTGACGATGGTCAGCACGACGATGAGGGCACCGAGCCCAAGTAAAATCCAGTGGGTCACAGCCGGCTCCGCGTCATCAGATCGGCACGTCTTGGGGCCGCTTCCAACGCACCCATGTCGCAACGATCAGCCGGGTCACCTCGAAAGCGGTGAACACCGTGGTAATGATGCCGATGCCGAGCGTCACGGCGAAACCTCGCACCGGTCCGGTGCCGATATAGAACAGCACCGCGGCGGCGATAAACGTCGTGATGTTGGAATCCAGAATCGTGGCCAGCGCCCGCTTGAAGCCGGCATCGATCGCCGAAATCGCGGTGCGGCCGCCACGGACTTCCTCGCGGATGCGCTCATAGATCAGCACGTTAGAATCCACGGCGATGCCCACCGTCAGCACGATGCCTGCAATGCCCGGCAGCGTCAGCGTCGCGTTCAGTAATGACAGCACGCCGAAAATCATGGCGACGTTGATGGCGACCGCGATATTCGCAAACACCCCGAACAGCCGGTAGGTCAGCAGCATGAACACGATCACCATGATCGAACCGACGTAGGCTGCGAGTTCGCCTTTTTCGATCGAATCCTGTCCGAGGCCGGGACCGACGGTGCGCTCCTCGATGATCGTCAGCGGCGCCGGCAGCGCGCCGGCGCGCAGCAGGATCGCAAGGTCGTTGGCCTCCTGCACCGTGAAGTTGCCCGAAATCTGGCCGGAGCCGCCGGTGATCGGTTCGCGGATGACCGGCGCCGAAATCACCTCGTTGTCGAGTATGATGGCAAATGGTTGTCCGACATTTTCCGATGTCGCCTGCGCGAACTTGCGCGCGCCGTTGGTATTGAAGCGAAAGCTGACGATCGGTTCGCTGGTGCGCGAATCGAATCCGGGCTGCGCATCGGTCAGGTCGCCTCCAGAGACGAGCACCTGCTTCTTGACGACGTAGGGCGTCTTGGGCGCCTGCGCACTCATCAGCACGTCGGAATCGGCAGGAACCCGGCCCTGAACGGCCTGATCTGCCGACACGCTCGAATCGACCATGCGGAAGTCCATCTTGGCGGTCTTGCCGAGAATTTCCTTCAGCCGCGTCGGATCCTGCAATCCGGGCACCTGCACTAGAATACGATCGGCACCCTGACGCTGGATCAGCGGCTCGACGGTGCCGAGTTCGTTGACACGCTTCTCGACGATCTGGATCGACTGCTCAACCGACTGCCGGATACGGTCGGTGATCGCAGCCTGCGGAACCGTCATGCGGATCAGCCCGTCGCTCGCATCGCTGACTTCGAGGCTGCGCTGGCCGTTGGAACCGAGCAGACCTCCGAGCGGCTGTGACAACTCGCGCAATTTGCCAAGCGCGGTCTGGAATTCCGCCTCCTTGCTGATGCGCACCTCGACCACACCATTCTTCACGGCAAGGCCGGTATAGGCGATCCGCGCGTCGCGCAGCGTCTTGCGGGCGTCGTCGCGGACCTGATCGAGTTTCTCTTTCTTGACGTAGTTGGAATCAACCTCGAGCAGCAGATACGAGCCGCCCTGAAGATCGAGCCCCAGCACGAGGTGGCGCTGCGCCCATTTCGGCCAGGTCTTGACCTGAGCCTCGGGAAAGAAATTCGGTACGGCGCAAAGGCAGACCAAGAGGGCGGTCACGACGATCGCCAGCGCCTTCCACCGCGTAAAGTACAACATCAAGATAACCCGTCAGATTCCAGGAATGTCCGCCTCCCGCACACTTAGCTCGCGGCGGTGTCGTCCTTCTTGGCGCCTTCGCCTTTGATGCCCTCGCCTTTGGTCGGCTCGCCCTTGACCGGTTCGCCTTTGGCGCGGACGATCGAAATCATCTGCCGCATCTGCCGCACCCGGACGCCGTCCGAGATCTCGAACTCGATCTGGTCGTCATCCACCACCTTGGTGACCTTGCCGACGAGACCACCTGTCGTGATGACGGTATCGCCGCGGCGGATGTTCTTCACCAATTCGTTGTGTTCTTTTGCCTTCTTCTGCTGAGGCCGAAGGATCAGAAAATACATGATGATGAAGATCAGTGCGAACGGCAGCAGGGACATCAACATGTTGTTGGTGTCGCCGGCGCCGGCAGCCTGAGCAAACGCGGGAGTAATGAACATTCGAACCATTCCTTGGGAAACGGAGCTGGCCGGCGCGACAGCAAGGGTCGGCCGGTTGGGGGGCAAATTCGCGCGGACTATAACCGCCACGGTCCCAATTGCAACGCCGCCAGACCCTTGATCGGGCCTCATTATTTCAACTGCTTGCAGGGGTTGGAGTGCCCCGCTAAGGGTGCGTGCTAAGGACAGGCAGAGATGGCAAAAAAGTCACGAAAAACCGGCTCCCGCGCAGTGTCAAAGGCCGTCTCAGGCAACCGGCGCAGCAGCGCGACAAAAAGTCCGGAATTGGCGGCGACGCCCGACGCGACTGAGCGGATCGCGCGTGCGCTCGAAGCGATTGCTGCAGCCATGTCGTCCGCCGCGGCAAGGCCAGACAACCGCGGCGCGCTAAAGCGCGCCGACGCCTTTGTCTGGCATCCCGACGGACGATTGATGCCGGTGCCGCGTGTCAGTCGCGTCGATCTCGACCTGCTCAAGGGCATCGACCGGATGCGCGACATCCTGATGGAGAACACCGAGCGCTTCGCCAACGGTCTGCCTGCGAACAACGCCCTGCTCTGGGGCGCACGCGGCATGGGCAAGTCGTCGCTGGTCAAGGCGGTGCATGCCAGCGTCAACGCGGAGGTCCGCGGCCAGCTCAAGCTGATCGAAATTCACCGCGAGGATATCGAGAGCCTGCCGGGCCTGATGGAATTGCTGCGCTCATCCGACTTCCGTTTCATCGTGTTCTGCGACGACCTGTCGTTCGACGGCAACGACGCTTCCTATAAATCGTTGAAGGCGGTGCTCGAGGGCGGCATCGAGGGTCGGCCCGACAACGTCATCCTGTATGCGACATCGAACCGGCGACACCTGCTGGCGCGCGAGATGATCGAGAACGAGCGATCGACTGCGATCAATCCCGGCGAAGCGGTCGAGGAAAAGGTCTCGCTGTCCGATCGCTTCGGCCTGTGGCTGGGCTTCCATCGCTGCAGTCAGGACGAATATCTCGCGATGGTGCGCGGCTATTGCTCCCACTTCGGCATCAAACTCGACGACGCCGAACTGGAGCGCGAGGCGCTGGAATGGTCGACCACGCGCGGCTCGCGTTCAGGACGCGTGGCTTGGCAGTTCACGCAAGACCTCGCGGGACGGCTCGGCGTGAAGCTGGCGGCGAAGTAGCTCTTGCATTTCGCACAAGAGAGGCAGGCTCTCCGACAAAACCAGACAGCATACCTGCGAAAAGCCGGTTATCCTCTCTGGTATTTTCGATCCTCGAGGCGTCTTGAATACTGGATCACCCGCTTTCGCGGGTGATGACAGTTCAATTGTGACACAGCGGCTTACGCCCCGTTGAGGAAATGAAGCGGGTCAACCGGTGAAGATCCCTTGCGGATCTCGAAGTGGAGTTGCGGCGACGCCGCTTCGCCCGACTGACCCGACTTGGCAATGACCTGGCCGCGCTTGATGGTATCGCCGCGCTTCACCAGCAGCTCACTCGCATGGGCATATGCGGTGACATAACCGTTGGCGTGCCGAACCAGGATCAGGTTGCCATAGCCCTTGAGTTCGTTTCCGGAATAAGCAACGACGCCATCCTCGGCGGCCTTCACCGGAGTGCCCTCGGGCACGGCGACGTTGATGCCGTCATTGGATTTGCCGTTGGTCTTGGCGCCGTAGGCTGCGATCACGCGGCCGCGCACCGGCCAGCGGAATGTCGGCAACGCGCCGGTCGCATCGGCAGCCTTCACGGCCGGCTTGATCACGGCCGCTTCAGGCGTCTCCGTCGCAACCGCGAGATTGACCTTTTGCACCGGGCCTGCAGGCGTCGCCGCAGCGTGAACCTCAGGCGCGGGTGCGGCGAGAGGAGCGGCCGCAACGGCAACAGGCTGCGCGGCCACCGCCGCGGACTTCGTCGGCACCGAGATCTTCATGCCGACCTTGAGTTTCGTGCTCGGTTGCAGACCGTTGGCGCGGGCGAGCTCGGCGACCGGAATGTGATTATGGCGGGCAATGCTCATCAAGGTGTCGCCGCGATTGACGAGATGAACGCCAGGTGCCGCCGCAGCCGCGGGCTTCGTTGCCGGAGCAACATGGGCGTCCGCAACGGCCCCATGCTTTGGAATGAGGAGTTGCTGGCCGGGCTGCAACCGGCGTGGCCCGCGGTATCCATTGGCCTTGAGGATTTCGGCGGTGGAGACACCATAGCGGTGCGACAGACCTTCCAGCGTATCGCTGGTGCCGACGATGATCGGGGTGCTGCCGCTGCGATTCCAGCCGTCCCGTGCTCCGACGGTACCGGTGGACTCAATCGGCCGTGCGGGGTGCGAATACGAGCCAACGCCGCGGCCGCCCGATGCGCCTGACGCCACCGGATAAGACTTTGGCGTCGAGATCGGCGGCGGCAGTGCCTGGGACTGATATTGCGGCCGCGTATATTGCGGCAAGTCGCGGCGTTCGACCGGAGCCGCGGGCGCCGCAGCCACCGAGCCGGTGGAGTCGCGCTGCCAGCCGAAATGGTTTGACTGCTGGGGACCACCGTCGATTTGCGCAAGGCGCGTGGACATGTCCGCGCTGCATCCGGCAAAACCGATCGACATCAGCGCCAGCACCGCGATTTGCGGTACGCGACGCGAGCAAAGCAACTCGACGACACGGGACATGGTTACTCACTCATACGCAACACGACTACAAATTTGAGTAAACACCCCGCCAGTAAACAAGCCTTTAACCGTGACACGCCGCCGCCTTGAAAATTAACGCCGATACGACAGGGCGTTGCGGTAGCGCACGAGGGACGTTTAGAGTTCGCGGGCGATGCCGGGCAGCGCCGGCACGAAGCGGACATCGACCAACTCCTTGCGGACAGGCCCGGCGGCGGTCTGGCGGATCAGGATCAGCGTCTGCCGCGCATTGTGCGGCCCGACCGGCGCGATCAAAAGCCCGTCGGGCTCGAGCCGGGCGATCAGGGCTTCCGGAATCTGCTCCATCGCCGCCGTTACCATGATGCGGTCGAACTGCCCCGCCCCGGCCGGGATGTCAAAGCCGTCGCCCAGCATGACCTCGACGTTATCGCAGCCCAGCTGCTCCAGCCTGGCGCGGGCGCGATCGGCGAGCACGCGAAACCGCTCGATGGTCACGACCTCGCGACACAGACGCGACAGGATCGCCGCCTGGTAGCCGGAGCCGGTGCCGATCTCCAGCACCCGGTGGTCGTCGCGTAATTCCAGCCGCTCGGTCATGTAGGCAACCACGAAGGGCTGGCTGATGGTCTGGCCGCAGGCGATGCCGAGCGCGGTGTCGCGCCAGGCCTCGTCGCGGTCGGCCGGTTCCACAAATGCGTCGCGCGGAATGCTGTCCATCGCCCGCAGCACGCGCTGTTCGCTGATGCCGCGCCGCCGCAGGTTGAGCTGAAACATCATCTTTTCCGGCGGCTGATGATAGGGGGGCATGGGCGGGCTCACAAGCGCGGGCATTTAGGCACAACAATAACCAGATATGTTGACGCAATCTGCGCCGATCGGCCGGCAGGGCAAATTTTTGTTCCGGCAGTGGAACGCTGGTCGTGCCGGGGTGGTACGGGAGTCCTCAATCGTGTCAAAGGGGTCAGTTGCAACTAACCCACAATACCTCTCATTCACGTGAACGAAGGGCACGCCCGCATTGCGTTCGGCCAGATAATTTGCGACTTTGTGTTGGGAATTGGGCAAGGATCGGATCTCCACATGACGCCAGCGAAGCCGCCCGGCGGCTCAGTGTTCCTCGTCGAGGATGAGGCCATGATCCGGATGATGGTTGCGGACATGCTGGAGGAGCTTGGCTACAGCATCGTCGCCGAAACCGGCGAGATCGAGCAAGCCCTCAAGCTCGCGCGCACCGCGAACTTCGACATCGCCATCCTCGACGTCAACGTCAACGGAAAGCTGATTTCCCCGGTGGCCGAGGTGATCGAAGCACGCAACCGGCCCTTCATTTTTGCAACGGGCTATGGCGCGCAGGGTCTGCCGCCCGAATACCGCGATCGTCCGGCGTTGCAGAAACCGATCCAGATGGAAAACCTCGCCCTCATGATCGAGCGCACGCTCAAGGACAGCGCCGCTGCCTGAGCGCTGACGGGACGGAGCGTCCTACTTCAAGGTCGCCGTGAGGACCTCGACAAACGCATCATCGGTGCGATCGAGACGCAGCGGCGTCACCGAAACGCACCGTGCCTCCAGCGCCGCGAGATCGGTGCCCGCCGCCGGGGCATCCATCACGGCGGCGCGCTCAAAGCCGATCCAGAAATACGGGTTGCCGCGGCCGTCACGGCGCTCCTCGATCTTGAGGAAACCGAGGTTGCGCTTGCCCTGCCGCGTCACCAGC
>JBDTCP010000215.1:0-7630 GCA_039923555.1 Nitrobacter sp. | reverse complement strand
GACGGCCTCGCCATCCTCCGCGATGGGGTCGGGCACTTCGGCCAGCACGAGACCGTCGGGTTCGCAATATTGCGAGCAGAGAATGGCTTTCATCGCGAAACACCGGCTTTCGGATTAATTCCGAAGGCTTCATGCCGGATTTGAAGCCGGCTACAATCCGATTCGAATCCGATCATGCCGCGGAACATGCAAAGTCGGCCAGTCTTGCAGTCGGCTCCATCAACGGCGAGATAGCGGTACAGGATGGCGCGCATGCGCGCAGCTCGCGCGCGGAGGATCTGCTGCAGTGGAAACGATGCGCAGCGAGACATTGTGCGCATCGTGTCAGGAGGATTGATGTGCTGCGTGAGCTTGCGAATCGTGACGCGCGGCGCAAGAATACCGCAGCCTTCTCAAAATGGATTTTTCCGGTTATCCCGTGGCCGCCTGACCGACGTACGCCAAGCCATCTTCCAGTCACAATGATGAGGGACGAGATTTGATGATGTCCATGCGGCAATTGCTGACAGTTCTGATGGGAAGTCTGCTGCTAGGCGGGATGGGTCTTGCACCCGCATTCAGTGCGCCGAAGGCCGCCAAGGGTGCGCATACCGCGCCAGATTCCAAGCCGGCGGCCGCTGCTGGCGGCGCCGAGCCGACGCTGCTCGGACAGTTCGGCTCGTGGGGGGCCTATGCCGCGTCGCCAAATGGCAAGAAGGTCTGTTTCGCTCTCGCCAAACCCTCATCTTCGAAAACCAATCCGCCGAACCGCCCGCGCGATCCGGCCTACGCCTTCGTCTCGACCCGGCCGGCGGAAAAAGTGACGAACGAAGTGTCGATCATGATGGGCTATGTGCTAAAGCCCGGTTCGGAAGCCACGCTCGAAGTCGGCGGCGCGAGCTACGAGATGTACACCCAGGGCGACGGCATCTGGATCAAGAACGCCGCCGAGGAAGACCGGATGATCGAGGCCATGCGCAAGTCCGCCGACGTGACCGTCAAGGGCGTGTCGGGTAAGGGGACGCAGACCACGGACGTCTTTTCCCTCAAGGGTCTGTCCCAGGCGTTGGAAAAGGTCGCGCAGGATTGCAGGCGGTAATCTTCGGCGATTCCCGATATTGACGGATTTCGCGGCTTTTCAGTGGGCCGTGGAAGGCTTATGTCATGCTGCATGAGCGAAACACCCCGCAACTTGAGCATCGTCTTGACTGAGGCCACCGCCGAGAGCCTGCTGGTTGAGAGCGGTATACCGTCCGGCGACGCCCCTCTGGAGAAAGTTGCGCTCGAAATCTATGTGCCCCCGGTGAAGCCGTCGCTGATCGGTTTGTCGCGTGCGGAAATTTCCGACCGGCTCGCCGCCATCGGTGTCGCGCCTGCGCAGCGCAAGATGCGGGTGCAGCAGCTCTGGCACTGGATGTATGTCCGCGGCGCGAAGACGTTCGACGAGATGACCAGCGTCTCGAAGGAGATGCGCGCCGAGCTTGAGAAGCATGTCACGGTCGATCGGCCCGAAGTGATTGCTGAACAGGTCTCCAATGACGGCACGCGCAAATGGCTGCTGCGGCTGCCGAGCGGCGACAGCGTCGAGAAGGCCCACGAGGTCGAGTGCGTCTATATCCCCGAGACCGATCGCGGCACGCTCTGCGTCTCCTCGCAGGTCGGCTGTACGCTGAACTGCTCGTTCTGTCACACCGGCACCCAGCGTCTGGTGCGTAATCTCACGGCAGGCGAAATCGTCGGCCAGATCATGGTCGCACGCGATCGATTGAATGATTGGCCTTCCTCACTCCCTCCCCCCTTGCGGGCCGCGACGAGCGAAGCTCGCTCTGAGAGGGTTGGGGAGGGGGGTGAGTCACACGCTCAACGTCTGCAATCTACCCCCACCCCCGACTCCTCAGAGCGAGCTTCACTCGTCTCGACCCCACAAGGGGGAGGGGAGAGAACCAATCGCCTCGTCACAAATGTCGTGATGATGGGGATGGGTGAGCCGCTCTACAATTTCGAGGCGGTGCGCGACGCTTTGTTGATCGTCGCCGACAACGAAGGCATCGGCATCTCAAAACGCCGCATTACGCTGTCGACCTCCGGCGTGGTGCCGAACATCGTCCGCACCGGCGAGGAAATCGGCGTCATGCTGGCGATTTCGCTGCATGCGGTGCGCGACGAGTTGCGCAACGAACTGGTGCCGCTGAACCGGAAATATCCGATCGCTGACCTGATGCAGGCCTGCCGCGATTATCCGGCGGCCACCAACGCCAAGCGGATCACCTTCGAATATGTGATGCTGAAGGGCGTCAATGATTCGCTCGACGATGCCAAGCTGCTGGTAAAACTGCTCAATGGCATCCACGCTAAGATCAATCTGATTCCCTTCAATCCGTGGCCTGGCACGCGCTATGAATGCTCCGACTGGGATCAGATCGAGAAGTTCTCCGAGTATATTTTCAACGCCGGCTACTCCTCGCCGGTGCGTACGCCGCGCGGCCGCGATATTCTCGCCGCCTGCGGTCAGCTCAAGTCCGAGACCGAAAAGCTGTCGGCACGCGAGCGGCAGGCGTTGCGCGCCATGGCGATGACGGATTGATGTGCTCCGACCCCACAGGGCTCAACAACCGTCATTGCGAGCAAAGCGAAGCAATCCAGATGCTAAAGCAAAGAGGACTGGATTGCTTCGTCGCTAACGCTCCTCGCAATGACGTGGAAACTGGGTCACTTCCATGGCACTGATCGGCCGGCTGTTCGCGATCCTGTTTGGATTCCTGGCCGCCTGCTTCGTTGCCGGGATGATCGTTGTCATCGCGTTGCTCTATCCCGAATTCACCGATCTCGGCATCGAGCCGCCCGATCCCGATACGCTCAACATCGTGCTGGGCTTCGGCTTCATCTTCGTCAGCGGCTTCGCGCTGGTGCCGGCGATGATTTTGGTTCTGATCACCGAGGCCTTCTATATCCGCAGCATACTGGCATACGCGGCCGGCGGCGCGATTTGCGGTGCCGCCTGCTATCTCGGTCTGATCCCGTTCGACCCGGCGACCATGCATTTCGAGGGCATCGTACGCCGTCACCTCGAAATCATGACCGGCGCCGGGGTCGTCGCAGGCTTCGCCTATTGGCTGATCGCCGGGCGCAATGCCGGCGTGTGGCGTGAGCCACGTGGCCCGCGGCCTCCTGATCTGCCGGCGCGGACCTGAGGGTGCGCGGCCTTTTCACACCGGTCGTCGTCGGCTAAACCGCGCGTCATGAACCGGATCGGATTAGTCATCGCGCTCGGACTTGCGCTCGTGATCGGAGTCATATTCGGGATTCATCCCGAATATGATCTTCGCCTTGCGGCGCTGTTTTACGATTCCGCGACGAAAACCTTTCCGCTCAAGTCGGACGCGCTGGCCTCGTTTGCGCGCAACGCCGCGATGTGGGTGGCATGGGCGTTCGCATTGCCCGCGCTTGTCGCGCTGGCCGTCAAGATGTTTCGTCCGGACCGCCCGCTGATGATGTCGGGCCGGACCGTCGCGTTTCTGCTCATCACCCTGCTGCTCAGCGCGGGCATCCTGACCAACCTGACGTTCAAGAGCCACTGGGGTCGGCCGCGGCCCGTGATGGTGACGGAATTCAATGGCCCATGGAAATTCATGGCGTGGTGGGACCCGCGCGGCGAGTGTGGCAGGAATTGCTCGTTCTTCTCGGGCGAGGGCGCGACCGCGTTCTGGACGCTGGCGCCTGCCGCGCTGACGCCACCGGCATTGCGGCCGCTGGCCTATGCGGGCGCGGTCACGTTCGGCGCTGTCACCAGTGCGCTCCGGATGGCGTTCGGCGGTCATTTCTTCACCGACGTGGCGACGGCCGGTCTGGTGGCATTTCTGGTGATCTGGCTGGTTCATGGCTACATCTACCGCTGGCCATCGACCCGGAAAACCGATGCAGAGATCGATGCCGCGTTGACGCGGTTCGCCTGGCCCGGCTATCGAATGCTACAGCGTTGGCGGGGCCGAGATGTGGGCCCGGCGCCATTGTTGTGAGCGCATTCACCGCGTTGCTCAACCACAACCGAAAATCGGCCGATTGGAAGCTTCATGAATACGATCTTGAAATCCCTGCCCAAGGGAGAAAATGTCGGCATCGCTTTCTCGGGCGGGCTCGATACCAGCGCAGCGTTGCTATGGATGAAGCAAAAGGGCGCGCGCGTCTTCGCCTATACCGCGAACCTCGGCCAACCCGACGAGGCCGACTACGACCAGATTCCGCGTAAAGCGCTGGACTTCGGCGCGGAGAAAGCCCGCCTCGTGGATTGCCGCACGCAACTGGTCCACGAAGGCATCGCTGCCATCCAATCGGGCGCCTTCCACGTCAGCACTGGCGGCATCGCTTATTTCAACACCACCCCTCTCGGCCGCGCCGTGACCGGCACGATGCTGGTATCGGCAATGAAGGAGGATGGCGTCAACATCTGGGGCGATGGCTCGACCTACAAGGGCAACGATATCGAGCGGTTCTACCGCTACGGATTGCTGACCAATCCGGAGCTGCGGATCTACAAGCCCTGGCTCGATCAGCAGTTCATCGACGAACTGGGCGGCCGTGCGGAAATGTCTGATTTCATGGCCACCAATGGATTCGCCTACAAGATGAGTGCCGAAAAGGCCTACTCGACCGACAGCAATATCCTCGGCGCCACCCATGAGGCCAAGGATCTCGAGCACCTCGACAGCGGCATCAAGATCGTCAACCCCATCATGGGTGTGCCGTTTTGGCGGGACGACAGTGTCGTCAAAGCCGAAAAGGTCGCCGTGCGGTTTGTGGATGGTCAGCCTGTCGCGTTGAACGGTCAGACCTTCACTGACGCGGTCGCGCTGTTCCTTGAGGCCAATGCCATCGGCGGTCGGCATGGCCTTGGTATGAGCGACCAGATCGAGAACCGGATCATCGAGGCGAAGAGCCGTGGCATTTACGAAGCGCCGGGCATGGCGCTGCTGCACGTCGCCTACGAACGTCTCGTCACCGGCATCCATAACGAGGACACCATCGAGCAATACCGGATCAGCGGCATGCGGCTTGGCCGATTGCTCTATCAGGGGCGGTGGTTCGATTCCCAGGCTCTCATGCTGCGCGAAACGGCGCAACGGTGGGTGGCTCGCGCCGTCACCGGCGAAGTGACGTTCGAACTGCGCCGCGGTAACGACTACTCGATTCTGAATACCGAGAGCCCCAATCTAACCTATGCGCCGGAGCGGTTGAGCATGGAGAAGGTTGAAGATGCGCCGTTCACGCCAGCGGACCGGATCGGTCAACTGACCATGCGCAACCTCGACATCACCGACACCCGCGCCAAGCTCGACCTCTACGCGAAGACGGGCTTGCTGTCGGCGTCGGAGGGCTCGAATATCCCAAAACTCGAGAACGACAAGAGTTGATCCGCGCGGGCGCAGTTCAAACTGGGAATTCCTCTTGTGGGGAGGGATTCTACGAGCGTCGTCTCAAACAAAATGGCCGGGATTGCTCCCGGCCATTTTTTCTTGGTGTGTTGACTTCCTTAGCGCCGCGGCGGCGCGGTGCCGGCCGGCGGCGGTGGAAGCGACGCCTGACCGCCGTTGAGCAACGGCGTGATGTTGCGGATGGTGACGCGGCGGTTCTCGCGCGCCGGGCCGTCGGTCTGCACTTTCAGATACTGCTCGCCATAGCCCTGCGACGTCAGGTTCTCCGGTGGCACGTTGAACTGCTGCGTCAGCAATTCCGCAGCCGACTGAGCCCGGCGATCCGAGAGCGACAGGTTGTCGACATCGGAGCCGACGGCATCGGTATGGCCTTCGATCAGGAAAACCGCCTCCGGATTGCGCGAGATGGCCTTGTTGAGGCCGTCGGCAATCGCCTGCAATTTCGAGGCCTCATCGGGAGGAATATCCCACGATCCGGTTTCGAAGGTGATGCTGTCGAGATCGACGCTCCGCATGCGTTCGCGCACTGTGGGGCTGTAGCGGATTTCATCGAGCGTATAACGCCGGTCGATCCGTTCCACCGGTGGCGCGATCAGCGTATCGTAGATCAGTTCAGGCGGAGCGTCGTCGGCTTCGACGATATAGCGGTCGCGCGGGATGGTGATCACCGGCGGAGGCAGCGTCACGAAGAAGCCGCCGATCGCGCCGGCCGCGATAGCTCCACGTCGGCCGCCGCGAGGGCTGTTGTCGATCAGGATAATCTCGCGGCCACGCTGATCGCGGCGGATACGGCGAAGCATTCGCCCGTCGCGATCGTTCAGGGTGATGATCTGCGAGCCGTCAGGCCGCACCACGATGGTGCGGGTGTCGTTGCCGGCCCGCTCCTGCCGGATGTTGCGCGCGCCGTAGCGGAAGCGATCCTCCTCGTTGTGCCGGATGAACGACTGGCCGCTTGGGTCGACCACGATGACGCGGCCGGGTTCAGTGAACACCTTGCGTCCGCCCTGATCGGTTTCGCGCCGTTCACTGCGGAATGCCTCCATGTTGCGCGGGCCCTGTCGTGCAGCGCCCGGTGCAATCGGCGTCAGGGCTTGCGTGTTCGCCGGTGGTGGCGGCAGCGGAGTTGTGACGGTGGGCGGACCGTGACGAGAAACCGGCGCGCCAGGCGGCAGCGCGGTCTGGCCGGAGCCGGCCGGCGGCGGGGATCCTGCCTTGGTCCCGTTCGGGCCGGCTGGTGGCGTGGCCGCTGGTGCTGCCGCGCCGCCGGGAGCGGCAGGGGGCGTCGCGCTTGGTGCTGCCGGCGGCGTGCCGGGTGCCGGGGTTGTCTGCGCGGGCGCTGCGTTATTTTGGCGGCTATCGGAACCTCGAGGTCCGCTGTGATCGCGGTCGGATCCACCACGTCCTCGCTCGTCACGACGGGTCGCGCTCGGCTCCGCATTGCCAGACGGCGTCGAGGGCGGTGTGATTTGTGGCTGAGCGGTCGGGGCAGGCGTCGTCGGCGCCGATTTTGCCGCAGCTGGAGGCGGAGCACTCTTTGATTGGGATGGCGGCGATGCTGCGGGAGGCGTGGGTGGCTTCGGGGCCGCCGGAGGCGTGGCCGGTTGTGGCGCCGGTGCGGCCTTCGGTGCGGCCGGAGGCGCAGGGGGCGTTGCGTGTGGCGGCGGTGCCGCGGACCGCGGCGGAGTGGCCGTTGGTGGGGTCACGCGCGGGGGAGGCGGCGTGGCCGGCCGCTGAGCAGCAGGAGGTGGCGGCGCCTTGGGCGGTGCCGCCTGAGGAGGCGGAGTTGCGGGCCGGGATGGCGCGCTGGGCGGCGGCGCTTGATGCGTTGGCGGGGCAGCCTTCGGAGGCGCAGCTTTCGGCGGTGAGGCTTTCTGTTTTCCTTCGGGTCCGCTATCGGCCGGTGATGCAGCCTGCGCGAGTTGGACCGGCGCGGATTGCGCATGCAATGGCGTCGTCATCAACGACGCGACGGTAAGAGCCGACGTGGCCAGCAGCACCAGGCGAAAGTTCGTCATGACAATTTGCATCCCAACAAAAATCTCGGCAACAAACGGAGTGCCTGCTGACCGACGGTGACGGGGTGCCGATCAACAGATAGCGATAAGGCTGTAATGTGGCGGCGATCGGTAGCGAAGACCGATTTTATTTTAAGATGCGCTGATGCATCGCGCGGCATTCATGCCGTATTCAGATCGTACATTCACAGCGATGCCTTGCTATGT
>JBDTCP010000214.1:0-3346 GCA_039923555.1 Nitrobacter sp. | reverse complement strand
TCATCGCGGCTGGCAACATTCGCCGAGGCGTTTTCGTCGATCGGATGGGCCGCGACCGCCGGACTGGCACTCGCCATTCCCGCCGCCGCGATTTTCACCGGATTGCTGACGATCGCGATCATGACGGCAACCTGGAGGATCAGCCCGCGCCGCGATTGAACGATCGGTTCAAATCGAGTTTGAAAGCGGTGGCAACCAAGCAGCGCGGCATTCGCGCTTGAGAGCGCTGCCCTGTTGGCATCAACCATGCAGTTTCGTTGCCGTCTCGGCGATCGCTTTGCCTTGATAGCGCGCGCCCGCGAGTTCGTTCTCGCTCGGCTGGCGGCTGCCGTCACCGTCGGTGATGGTGGTCGCGCCGTAGGGCGAGCCGCCGGTCACGTCCTTGACGCCATCTGGCCCGCGAAGCCATAGTTGAGGCCGACGATGGTCATGCCGAAGTGCAGCAGGTTGGTGATGATCGAGAACAGCGTGGTTTCCTGGCCGCCATGCTGGGTCGCGCTCGACGAAAATGCGCCGCCAACCTTCCCGTGCAGCGCGCCCTTGGCCCAGAGGCCGCCGGCCTGATCGAGGAAGTTCGCCATCTGCGACGACATGCGGCCGAAGCGGGTGCCGGTGCCGACGACAATGGCGTCATAGTTGGCGAGGTCTTCGATCTTCGCCACCGGCGCGGCCTGATCGAGCTTGTAGTATGCGGCCTTCGCGATTGCCTCCGGCACGAGTTCAGGCACACGCTTGACGTCGACGGTGGCGCCGGCCTCGCGGGCACCGTCCGCAACAGCATTCGCCATCGCTTCGATGTGCCCATAGGCGGAATAATACAGAACAAGAACTTTTGCCATTTTCGGCCTCCGTGAATTAGGTGATTTTTGTTTCATAAGAGGCGTCATTGCCGGGCTTGACCCGGCAATCCATCCTGCTTTGAGAAGCTCTTTCGATGAAGCAGATGGATGCGCGGGTCTCAGGCGCGGAAGACGGCGCTTCGCGCCTACGCCCGCGCATGACGATTTTTTTGCGAGTTGGCTTATGCCGCGTCGACCAGCACCACTTCGGAATCTTCCAGCGCGGTGATTTTCACCGTCGCCTCTTCGCGGATAGCCGCACCGTCGCGTGCGTTGACGCGTACGCCGTTGACTTCGACAGCGCCCGCTGCGGGGACGAGATAGAGGTTGCGCGTCTTGTCCGCCGCGTAGCTTGCGCTCTCACCGGCCTTCAGCGTTGTGGCGAGCACGCGCGCATCGGCGCGGATCGGCAGCGCATCATTGTCGGATTCAAATCCGCTGGCGAGCGTGACGAGTTTGCCGGAGCGGTTGCCTTTCGGGAAAGGCTTTGCGCCCCAGGCCGGCTGCCCGCCATCCGTCGTCGGCTCGATCCAGATCTGGAACAGCGTGGTTTTCACCGGCTCGAGATTGTATTCGGAGTGCCGCACGCCGGTGCCCGCGCTCATCACCTGTACGTCGCCAGCTTCGGTGCGGCCCTGGTTGCCCATGCTGTCCTGGTGGGTGATCGCACCTTCGCGAACATAGGTGATGATCTCCATGTTGGCGTGGGGATGTGCCGGGAAGCCGCTGTTCGGCGCGATCTCGTCGTCGTTCCACACCCGCAGACTACCGTGCCCCATGTTCTTGGGGTCATGGTAGCTGGCAAACGAGAAGTGATGCTTCGCCTTCAGCCAGCCATGGTCGGCGCCGCCGAGTTTGTTGAAGGGTCTGAGTTCGATCATGACCTGTCCTTTCCGATGTTCCCGCCCAGCGGCGTCGGTTCGCGCTGGCGGTGCGTTCAGTTCTTCTTGGGCGACTAGATATGCCTTCCGGAATGAAGTAGAAATAGAAACTATCGAAACGTATTGTTTCTATAATTGGTGTAAAGGCGGCAGGCGGATGGCGAAACTTCCGGATTTCGAGGCGCTGGCGATCTTCGCCAAGGTCGTGGAGATGCGGTCCTTCGCGGCCGCGGCGTCCGAACTGGCTCTGTCGAACGCGACGGTTTCCAAGGCTGTCAGCCGGCTGGAGAATCGGCTCGGCGCCAGCCTGTTCAACCGGACCTCGCGCCGCCTGGCGCTGACGGATGCCGGCAAAAACCTCTCCGAGCGCGCCGCGCGGCTGCTCGCCGACGGCGAAGCCGCCGAGGCGGACGCGCTCGCGCAATCATCGGTGCCGCGCGGCCTGGTGCGTCTCGCAGTCCCCATGACATTTGGTGTCAAAATGATCGCGCCGCTGCTGCCGGGATTTCTCGCGAAATTTCCGGAAGTCTCGCTCGATCTGCACTTGAGCGATGCGATGGTCGATCTGATCGGCGAGGGATTCGACGTGGGCTTGCGGATCGCAAGCTTGCCCGACTCATCGCTGACGGCACGGCGGCTCTGTCCCA
This sequence comes from Nitrobacter sp., assembly GCA_039923555.1. Taxonomy (GTDB): domain Bacteria; phylum Pseudomonadota; class Alphaproteobacteria; order Rhizobiales; family Xanthobacteraceae; genus Nitrobacter. The sequence continues at coordinate 979 of JBDTCP010000214.1, read as the reverse complement.
TGCCGCGCTATACGGTGGCGTCGCCTGCCTATCTGAAGAAGCATGGCAGGCCGACGCATCCGATGCATCTCGCCCAGCATCGCTGCTTCGGTTACGCCTACCTGTCGACGCCCGGCGTCTGGCGCTATGCCAACGCGAATGGCGAACAGGCAACGGTGCGGCCATCCGGTCAACTGCGCGTCAACAACGGCGAAGCGTTGCTCCCCGCCGTCATCGCGGGACTTGGCATCGCCGATCTGCCGGATTTCATCGTTGGTGAAGCGATTGCCGCGAAGAAGGTCGAAGTCATCCTCAAGGACTGGAAGCAGATCGAAGGTGCCGTGCATCTGGCGATGCCGCCGGGCGGTCCGCGCCCGGCGCGCGTCGAGGTGCTGATCGATTATCTCGCTGACCACCTCCCGCGCTCCAAGCGCCCGTCCGGAAACTCGTCCCCCGACGTACCATAGCCGTCTGAAATGGCCGGCGCTGACATTCACGATCAATGAGCAAGGCATCTCATAAAAACGGGCGACGCGCAGCGGGCGCGACGGGGCGGCGCTGGCGCTTCGCGCAAGACTTTCGCCGCCGGAACCTGCTCCGTCCCATCGTATTGCCTGAAACGAACCTTTCTGCCGCCGCAATGGTTTGAGGAGGTGCCGGTGTGTGAAGCATTCGCAAGAGGTTACACATGCGCAAGCACGAAGTTGTCCTGGTTTCCGGGATTCTGGCCGGAAGTATCGCGGCCGCCACTCACGCTGCCGTCGCGCAAGAATATCGTGGCACGCTCGCACAGCGGCTCGCCTGTACCCCCGATGTGCTGAGGCTGTGCGGCAGCGCCGTGCCCGACGTCGGCCGCATAGTCGCCTGTCTGCGTCAGAACGAGATGCAACTCGGCGCGTCATGCAAGGCGGTGTTCGAGTCGAATGCCGAAGCGACCGGCGACGACATCGCGGCGAAAACAACCGGAAGCGCCGTCAGGCCGGATAACCGGCAATAAGTC
>JBDTCP010000213.1:0-5750 GCA_039923555.1 Nitrobacter sp. | reverse complement strand
TGTCCGGCGAGGACCCCGGCTCACCCCAGGTTCTCGCGCGGTTCGAAACGGCCCGGCGCAGCGACGTGCTGAGCCGGACGCTGGCAATCGACGTAGCCAACCGGTCGCTGCTCAGCGATTTCCTGCCGGTGCAAACCGCACGCGCGCTCGGTCTGCACCTTATCCGCGGGATCGGCCCGCTCAGGCGTCTTGCCATGCGCGAGGGGCTGGCGCCATCGTGGCGCCGTACGGGATCCGGGGAAACGCGATCTGACCGGTCTTGAACAGCCACACCGCAGTGGTCAGGATGTCCCGGCTTAGATGCCGGCTCGACACCATCAGACCGAGATACGACCATTTGTGGTAGCCCAATTCATGGGTTTCCTCTAGCAACGGCCACAATCCTGGTCTATTCGACGAAGCATGACAACAGCGCGTACCGCCAGGTTCCAGATTGGCCAGATCGTTCGCCACCGAATTTTTTCGTTTCGGGGCGTGATTTTCGACATCGATCCGATCTTCAACAATACCGAGGAATGGTGGATGTCGATCCCGGAAGATGTCCGGCCGCACAAGGATCAGCCTTTCTACCATCTGCTCGCTGAAAACGCCGATTCCGAATACGTGGCTTACGTGTCCGAGCAGAACCTTGTGCCCGACGACTCCGGCGAGCCGATCCGGCATTCGCAGGTGGCGGAAATTTTTGTCAAAGACAAATCCGGTGAATATCGCCCCCGCAATCCCTCGCTGAACTGACGGCGGGTTTTTCAGCTATTCCTCCTCGACGAAAAAGGCGCTCCGCAAGAAGCGCCTTTTCTGTTTGCCGTCTTGAGGAATTCTACTGCTTTGCGGCAGGCGGTGTGCCCGCATTCTGCTGGGTGGCCTCGAGCTTCGCACGCGCTTCCGCTGCCCGCTTTTGCAGCTCTTCCTGCAGCTTCTTCTGGGTTTCCTCGAACACCTTTGGATCGGTCGGCGGACCGTCATAAGCCTTGGCGAATTCAGCCAGCGGCAGCGGTAACGTCAGCGGTGCGCCGTTTGAATTGATCGCCTGAACGATCAGGTTCTGACCTTTCTTGAGGCTCGCGAGCATCTCCGGCGTCAGTTCGTAGTCGGACATGCAGCCGTTGGCGAAGCAGATGACGTAAGGGCTCTGCTGCGGGGGATTGCTGTCGATGATGATGCGCGTTCCGTGGACGAGCTGCATACCGAGCGGGAGCGTCACGCGGAGGATCTTCTTCGGCTCGCCTTCCGGCTCGATGATAACCGCTGCGATCACGGGCTGGCCGGATTCGATCCGCCCGTCCTTGCCAGTGAAGCAGACTTGCTTGGCCTTCGCGTCCTGACCCTTCAGGCAGAACTTGGTCCAGGGTGCATAGATCAGTTGCACCTGCTGGTCGGCCGGCGCTGCCGCTGGGGGGGTCTGAGCCGCGGGCGCCTGCGCAGCTTTTGGAGGCGCGGCCTTTTTGCCCTTGGATGCGGCTGCGGGCGGCTGTTGGGCGAGAGCATCCGACATAAATGGAGCAGCCACCAGCGTCACCGCGGCGAACAGGGCAAAAGCCCGTCCGCGCGGCAGGGCCGACGCGGCCAAGAGACGAAAATTCATTGCGGAAAACCCTTTCTGAACGCTGGCGCCCGAACCCGCGACGCAGGCACCCGACACCCGACCATTTGGCGGCTGTCTCTTAGCGAAATGAGGCGGTTACGTGACAAGTCGCACTATCATGGTCAATTGCCCGCTTTCAATACAACGGCGGACAGAAAGATCAAATGCCAACAGACGTTTTTGACGTCCATTCCGGCCATACTGCGGCGGCTGTGGTAAAATTCGGTTGTGCGCCATGCCGAATCAAAACGGACCCCAGGATTGCGGCCCATATCGCGCCGCCGCAGGCGGATAGGAGCTTGTCTGGGCCTCGCGGTCGGGTTGCTCGCGACCGGATCCAGGGAGGTTTTGGCAAGTCCGAGCTATGGTATCGCAATGCACGGCAAACCGGCCCTGCCAGCCGATTTCAGCCATATGCCCTATGCCAATCCGGACGCGCCCAAGGGCGGCCGACTCGTCCAAGGCATTCTGGGCACCTTCGATAGCCTCAATCCCTTCATCGTCAGAGGCGCTGCCGTCCAGCCGATACGGGGGTATGTGGTCGAGAGCCTGATGGCGCGGGGCAACGATGAGCCATTCACGCTCTATGGCCTCTTGGCTGACAGCATCGAAACCGACGACGCGCGAACCTATGCGACCTTCCACCTCAATCCGCTGACGCGTTTTTCCGATGGGCAGCCGGTCCGTGCCGAAGACGTGCTGTTTTCCTGGCAACTCCTGCGGGACAAAGGCCGTCCCAATCACCGCCAGTATTATTCCAAGGTCGCAAAGGCCGAAGCGCTCGACGAACGCACGGTTCGTTTCGATTTCGGTGAAACCGGCGATCGCGAACTACCGCTGATCCTCGGACTGATGCCGATTTTGCCGAAACACGCCGTCGACGTTGCGACTTTCGAGCAGACGTCGATGACGGCGCCGTTGGGTTCAGGGCCCTATCGCGTGACCGCGGTGAAGCCCGGAGCCAGCGTCACACTGACACGCAACGCGGACTATTGGGGACGTGACCTGCCGGTCAATCGTGGCCTGTGGAATTTCGATGAGATCAGGTTCGACTTCTATCGCGAGGCCAACGGCCAGTTTGAAGCCTTCAGGCGCGGGCTGTACGATTTTCGCGTCGAAACCGAGCCGCTGCGCTGGCATGATGCTTACAATTTTCCGGCCGCCCGTAACGGACAGCTCGTTCGCGAAACCATCAAGCCGGGACTGCCCGCGCCGTCGGAATTTCTGGTGTTCAACACGCGACATCAGATGTTCTCCGATATCCGCGTCCGCGAAGCGCTGACGTTGCTATTCGATTTCGAGTGGATCAATCGGAACTATTTTTTCGGACTCTACAGCCGCGCGGGTGGATTTTTCGCGGGCTCGGAGCTGTCGGCCTACGCACGCGCCGCCGACGAACGGGAACGGTCGTTGCTGAAGCCGTTTTCGTCGGCCGTGCGGGACGATATTCTCGACGGCACCTACCGTCTGCCGGCTACAGATGGTTCAGGCCGCGACCGCAAGGCTTTACGCGCCGCCATCGATCTTCTGTCGCAAGCGGGTTACGAGCTTGACGGGACGGTTTTGCGTAATCGCGCGACCAAGTCACCTTTCGCCTTCGAAATCCTGGTGACGACGCGCGATCAGGAACGTATCGCACTCACCTATGCACGCGATCTCAAGCGGGCCGGCATCGAGGTGTCCGTACGTTCGGTCGATGCCGTGCAGTCCGACCAGCGGCGGCTGAGCTTCGATTTCGACGTGATCCAGAACCGCTGGGATCAATCGCTGTCACCAGGCAACGAACAGTCCTTTTACTGGGGCAACGAGGCCGCCGACATCCCCGGCACTCGAAATTATATGGGCGCGAAGAATCCGGCGATAGATGCCATGATCGCGGCCATGCTCGAGGCCCGGGAGCGTCCGGCTTTCGTGGATGCGGTTCGGGCGCTCGACCGGGTCCTGATGTCCGGCTTCTACGCAATTCCGGTCTACAACGTTCAAGAGCAATGGATCGCGCGCTGGAATCGGATAGAACGGCCAGGAGCGACCGCGTTGACCGGATATCTCCCCGAAACATGGTGGCAAAGGCCACCGCCAAAGCCGAGCAAATGATCTCGTGATCCAGAACAATACATCACCCACTCTGGACGGATTGTTTGGCCGCATTCTTGCGCGACAGCCGGATCAACTGGCGCTGATCGATCCTCCCGACAAGCTGCGCATCACCGGACAGCTGCCGCGACGCCTGACCTTTGCGCAAGCCGACCAGGCCGTATGGGCATTGGCGGCCCACTTCATTCAAGCAGGTCTACCGGCCAATTCGGTGATCGCGGTACAATTGCCCAACACCATCGAATTGGTGCTGACAGTGCTCGCGGCCTATCGCGCCGGCCTCATCGTTGCGCTACTGCCCCAGCTTTGGCGGCAGGCCGAATTGACTGTCGCAATCAACCGTACGGGTGCGCGCGCGATCGTGGCCATGGGCCGCATCGACGGCGTCGATCACGCTGATCTTGCGATGAACGCAGCCGCGGAGGCCTTTTCCATCCGCCATGTCTGTGGCTTCGGCAGTGATCTCCCGGAAGGGATGATTCCGCTGGATATTACTGCAAGTAGCTTGAAACCCGACAGCTCGCGACTCGTGGTCCAGGATGCGCGCCGCGCCGCGCTGGTGACGTTCGAGGCTTCGGGCTCAGGCTTCCTCGCCGTGCCTCGCACCCATCTCAACCTGATCGCCGCCGGGCTTGCCATATTCCTCGAGAGTGGATTGCCTCAGGGAGCAACCATTCTCTCTGCCCTCGCGCCGTCGTCGTTTGCCGGACTGACCTCGTCGTTCGTGATGTGGCTGCTCAGCGGCGGCACGCTGGCAATGCATCATCCCTTCGACGAGAGTGTCCTGATGCAGCAGATCGAGGCCGAACGTTGCGACACCCTGGTGGCGCCGGCCCCCCTGGTATTGCGGATGGCCGAGGCTGCCATTCTGTCATCCATGCCGAGCCTGCGTCAGGTCGTCGGTCTGTGGCGGTCCCCGGAGCAGGTCGGATCGAGTGCGCTCTGGCCCGAAACGGGAATCCAGATGACCGATGTCTATCTGTTCGGCGAAGCCGGTCTTTTCGGTGCCCGCCGCGCGGACGACGGGTCGCCTGCTCCGGTCATGCCTGGTCCATATCGGACGCCGCCCGAGGTCCCTGCATCATCGACAGCGGGCGAGATCGTTTTGACCCCAAAGGGAACGCTTGGATTGAGGGGGCCAATGGTCCCGGTCGCGGCTTACGCCACGCCGGAGCGGCCTGCCGATGCCTTCGCTTCGCTATCACAACCCGACTATGTCGATACGGGTTATGCCGCGCGGCTCGATCGCGCCTCGGGGGCGATCTCCATCACGGCACCGCCGTCCGGCGTCATGGCCGTCGGCGGTTACAGGTTTCTTGCACAAGATCTTCAGGAATGGGCACGGCGGCTCGGTCAGAACGCGATGCTGACGGCCCTTCCCGACCGCCTGAGCGGCCATCGCCTCGCCGGGCGAGCCAGCGACAACGCGCGCGCGCGAGGCGCTTACGGAGCTGGGGCTTAACCCCTTGATTGTGGAAGCCTTTCGTGATCGGTCGGTTACCGACCGATCGAAATCGGCCGCATTCATTGACGCGGCATTAAGGGCGGCAAACTAGGATCGCGTGCGTTTCGCGGTATCCGAGTTCCTTAAGAATGTCCCAGCAAGGCCCGCTCATCGTTGTCGCATCCGGGGAGCGCCAACCGTTCGTAACATCCCTTTCCGGCCTGAATATATTTCCCGTTGTTGAGACCGATTGGTCGGAGGCATCGAAAGCGGTCGAACGACTTCAGCCCGCCGCCGTATTTGTCGCCACGACAGAGGGTGCGGGCGGAGCATTTGACAACCTCGCTGACCAGGTCGCTGCGATGCAGCCGTATGTTCCGTTTATCGTCGCTGATCCCGTGATGCCCTGCCCGGCCAACGCGCTTCCTTTTTTGTCCTCGGATCATGATCAGCTCGGCGCACGGCTCAACGCAGCGCTGCGAGTGCGAACGCTGCATGCGACCGTGCTTCGGCGGCTTGTCAGCGATCCAGCCCCGCGGATACGTGAGCCGGATAATGACCCGATTCAGGACGCGACCATTCTCTTGATAGGGCGTGGCGCCGCCTATCCGACGCTCTCGGTTGCATTTG
>JBDTCP010000212.1:0-12627 GCA_039923555.1 Nitrobacter sp. | reverse complement strand
CCTGCGGCGCACGAGGCTCATTGTGCTGGCCGGAATGGTGCTGGGCGCGCTTACGCTGGATGGCTCGGCTGTCGCCGCCGATCTCAGCGTGTCTCTGCCACCCACGGCCATGCATCGCCCGGTAATCAATTGGACCGGGCTTTATTTTGGTGTCCATGCCGGGTTCGGCGGCGGCCGATCCACAGCAACGCTCTCCGACCCCACGTCGGTCGTTGGCCGCAACGATTTCGGCGGCATCATCGGCGGCGTTCAGGGTGGCTACAACCTCCAGCTTCCCTCGGGACTGCTGCTCGGCCTCGAAGCCGACATGTCATTCCCAAGCTACATCGAGTCCAATTCGATCGTCTCAAAGCTCGCGACCGCACGCTCCGATGTCACGCATCAATGGGATTTTGTCAGCACGGCGCGCGGCCGCATCGGCTATACCGCAGGACCGTGGCTCGCTTATGCCACCGGCGGTCTCGCCTGGGCCGGTGAGCGCTATCTCAATATTCTACCGTCAGGCGATCAGGAGAAGACGCTGAATGCCCGCGTCGGCTGGGCGGCGGGCGCGGGACTGGAATACGCCTTCGCGCCGCACTGGAGCGCGCGGCTGGAATATTTGTACTACCAGTTCGACAGCACGCGTGTTCAGTTTCCCTCGACCGCGCAATACGCATCGACAATGGATTTTCAATCGATCCGCGTCGGCCTCAACCGCAAGCTCGACTGGAACGAGCCCAACGCCGACCTCTTAGTGAAGTCGCTGACCGATCCGGAATCCGACCGCTGGGAGATTCATGGCCAGACAACCTATCTCGGCCAAGGCTATCCATCGTTCCGCGCGCCCTACAGCGGCGCCAACAGCCTGAGCCCGGCCGCGCAGTATCAGGCGACCTGGAGCAACAGCCTGTTCTTGAACGCGCGGCTCTGGGATGGCGGCGAAGTCTACTACAACCCCGAACTGCTTCAGAGCTTTGGCCTCAGCGACACCGTCGGAGTCGCGGGCTTTCCGAGCGGCGAGGCACAAAAGTCCAACTTCCCCTACCCGCATTACAACACGTCGCGGCTGTTTATGCGCCAGACCTTCGGCTTCGGCGGCGAGCAGGAAGAGTTGGCCAGCGGACCAACTCAGCTCGCGGGCAAAGCCGATATCTCGCGGCTGATGCTTCAGGCCGGCAAGTTCGCAGTGACCGATGTATTCGACGGCAACGCCTACGCCAAAGACACGCGCAAGGACTTCATGAACTGGTCGATGTGGGCGCCGGGCGCCTTCGACTATTCCGCAGACAAGGTTGGCTTGAGCTACGGCGTCACCGCCGAACTCAATCAGAAGCAGTGGGCACTGCGCGGCGGCTACTTTCTGATGGACTCCGAATCCAACTCAAACAGCTTCGACACCCGCCTGTTCCAGCGCGGCGAGTACGTGCTGGAGCTGGAAACGCGCTATTCGCTGCTGGGCCAGCCCGGAAAACTCCGCACCCTCGGCTGGCTCAACAGCGCCTACATGGGCAGCTATCGCGACACGCTTAACAGCCCGGCATTCGACATCGCGCAAACCCGCGCCGGCCGTATCAAGTACGGCTACGTGGTCAACGTCGAGCAGGCGGTCACCGACGACATCGGCCTGTTCGGCCGCTGGAGCTGGAACGACGGCAGGAACGAGATCATGGCGTTCACCGACATCGATGCCAGCCTCGCGCTCGGGACCTCGATCAAGGGGATGCGCTGGGGCCGGCCGGACGACGTGATCGGCGTCGGCGGCGCGATCAACGCGCTGTCACGGGATCATCGCGACTTCATCGCCGCCGGCGGTCTCGGCGTTCTCATCGGCGACGGCCAGCTCAACTATCGGCGCGAGCGCGTGCTGGAAGCGTATTATGCCTACGCACTGGACAAACAGTTCACGCTGACCGCGGACTACCAGTTCATCACGAACCCTGCCTACAATGCCGACCGCGGTCCGGTGCATGTGTTTTCAGGACGGCTGCACGGGGAGTTTTGACACAGCACATCGTCATTCCGGGACATGCCACTTGGCGTGGGCCCGGAAACAATACTCCCTGTCGCGGTTATGGATTCCGGGCTCGCGCTTCGCGCGCCCCGGAATGACGAGTTATGACGGAGCGAACGAATCCACCTGAGCCTGCGCCCAGGCGTCGCGGAAGCGCGGGTCGATGGTGCCGGCGAGCAGTTCACCGGGCCGCAGCGTCGGATAGAGCTTGTCGAACGACGCTACCTCGGTGTTCGATACGCGTTGCGAGAAGTGGACCGGGCGAAGCTGCTGCGAATGCTCCAGCCCCGCCGCCGCGATCAGTTCGGTGAGTGCCTGCAGCGTGGCCTGGTGATAATTGTAGACCCGCTCGAGCTTGTGCGGCACCACCAAAGCGCGATTGCGCGACGGATCCTGCGTGGTGACACCGGTCGGGCAGCGATCGGTGTGGCAATTCAGCGACTGGATGCAGCCGAGCGCGAACATGAAGCCGCGGGCCGAATTGCACCAGTCGGCGCCAAGCGCCATGGCGCGCGCGATATCGAAGGCGGTCGCGATCTTGCCGGACGCGCCGATCCTGATGCGGTCGCGCACGTTGATGCCGATCAGCGCGTTGTGCACGAAGTTGACGCCCTCGCGCATCGGCATGCCCAGATGATCCATGAATTCCAGCGGTGCCGCGCCGGTGCCGCCCTCCTTGCCGTCGACGACGATAAAATCGGGATAGATGCCGGTTTGCAGCATCGCCTTGCAGATGGCGAGAAATTCCCATTTGTGGCCGATACACAGTTTGAACCCGGCTGGCTTGCCGCCCGACAGCCGCCGCATCTCGGCAATGAATTTCAGCATGCCAACCGGCGTAGAGAACGCCTTGTGGTAGGGCGGCGAAATGCAGTCCTCGCCCATGCCAACGCCGCGAATCCTGGAAATCTCCTCGGAAACCTTGGCGGCCGGCAGCACTCCACCATGACCGGGCTTGGCGCCCTGGCTGATCTTGAGCTCGACCATCTTGACCTGATCGTCGGCCGCTGCGCGGGCGAACTCACGGGCATTGAACGACCCGTCACGGTTGCGGCAGCCGAAATAGCCGGAGCCGATTTCCCAGATGAGGTCGCCGCCGTTCTCGCTGTGATAGGGACTGACGCCGCCTTCTCCGGTATCGTGGGCGAAGTTGCCCTTTTTTGCACCGGCATTGAGCGCGCGCACCGCGTTGGGGCTGAGCGCGCCAAAACTCATCGCGGAAATGTTGAAGACGGATGCCGAGTAGGGCTTCTTGCAATCCGGCCCGCCGATGGTGACGCGGAATTTTTCCTCGGCGTGCGGTTTTGGCGCCATCGAATGGTGCATCCATTCGTAGCCTCCGGCATAGATGTTTTCCTGGGTGCCGAACGGGCGCTTGTCGAGCACCATTTTCGCGCGCTGGTAAATTACGGCGCGGGTGTCGCGGCTGAAGGGCATGCCGTCCTTTTCGCTCTCGAAGAAATACTGCCGCATTTCGGGGCGGATTTCCTCGAGCAGAAAACGGATGTGCGCCGAGATCGGATAGTTGCGCAAGACGGCGTGACTCTTTTGCAGCAGGTCGCGGATGCCGAGCGCGGTCAGCGCGCCGAAGATCAGGATCGGAATCACAACCACCCTGAGGACCTCGTGGTCCGCGATCCCGAGACCGATCAGCAGCGCCGTGACCACCCCGCATATCGTCAGGACGATGAAGCGCGGCGAAAAGGGAAGCATCAACGTTTCCATGGATCCTCGCTGAAGTGATTCCGCGCCGTCTGCGGCGAGCCGGCAGAACGAGGGCTCGTCCAAGACTTGGTATCGCATCCCGCGATGGTTTGCAGGCCCATACGCCTCTAGACAGGGGATATTGCACAACATCGGCGGCGTTCCGCTTCACCGTTCTGCTATGCAGGCTGGCGCCTCTGAAGGCGTGAAGACCTCCGCCACACCTCCGGGCATTGATTTTGCGCTGCAATGAACGCGACGCCCGGCTCGGCGCGGATTCGTGCAAACGGGATCGTCGTCCGCTTTCGTCAGACCGTCATCCGGAAGGTTCAGCGAAAGACCCCAGCCCCGTTCCCCCAGCGCGGCGGGTCTCCGGCATGATGGCCCAGATCACAATCAGGCCCAGGAATGCGACGGCGGCCAATTCCAGGAAAGCGATGCCATGCCCAAAATGATCGCTCACGTAACCGGCAACCACATTGCTGAGCGATGCGCCTATGCCGGTGGCCGTACCTATGATGCCCTGCGCGAGGTTGAAACGACCGGAGCCGAAAGCGACGTCGGCGGCAATGAGGGGAATCATGACGCCAAAGACCGCAGCCGTGATGCCGTCCAGCACCTGCACGGCGACCAGCAGCGACGGATCCTCGACCATTGCGAACAACACTCCCCGAAGCGCCAGCGCGGCGAAGGCGATCATGAGCAGTGGGCGGCGTCCCCACGCCTGCGCCTTGCGGCCGACGGAAGGCGACATCAGCGCGACGATCGCCTGCGGGACGATGATGCAGAGCGCGATCAGCACCGGCGCCCACTCACTTGAGCGCGCGGTCACGATACCCGCCGTCAACGGCAGCATAGCCGCATTGGCAAACTGGAGTAGAAAAACCGCACAGGCAAAAACGATCAGCGGCCGCTGATGCAGAAGATGGATGATGCTGGTCGCATCGGGATCCGGCTCCGCGCGCGCAATCGCACCATGAGCCTGTTCCGGATCGATTTCCCGGTCGCGGATTCGCGACAGCGAAAACAGCGTCGCGATGACAAACACAAAACTCACCACGAACACGGCCCGGCTCGATAGCAGGTATCCGACGATACCCATCACCCCCGCCGCCACGCCATTGCCAAGCGATGCATAGCGCGCGTTCCGTCCTAGCCTCTCACCGATCGCACGCGGGCCGACAAGACCGAGGCTGATGGCGGCGATCGCGGGCCCGAGCACGCAGCTCGCCGCGGCATGCAGGATCGCCGCCAGCGCGATAACCGGAAAGATTGGCCACGCCGCGTAGGCGAGCGCGCTGACGCCGATCGTGGCGACGGCAAACCCGGCGACCAGACGCTCCGAGCGGGCCGCATCGATAATGGCGCCGCCAGGCATCTGACCGATCAGGCCAACGATCCCGCCGATCGACAGGATCAGTCCGATCTCGGATTGCGTCCACTTCTGGGTGATAAGATAGACGGCGACGAAGGGACCGAACCCGGTCTGCACGTCGGCGAGGAAGAAAATGAACCAGTCGAGGCCGCGCTGGCTTTGCGTCGAAGGCTGCTGTTCCTGCGGGCCGTCCGGCGATGGCGGATTCACATCCTCCGCGCCCGCTCGCTGATGGCGCGCGCTGTCCGGGTCGGACGATCGTTTGGCCAGGCGCACAAGCACATCAGACCTCCTCCGGGCTCAAGGGACGAAGCGCAGGGGCTGCAGCGTTCCCGACGCGCCCAACACCACGATAGGCGCGCCTTCCTTGTATTCCGGCGCGGCCTTCACCTGGTCCTGCGTCAGTTCGAGGCTGATATTATCGGTCGCGCCCTTCCCCCCGCCAAAGCGGAGCGCATTCCAGTCGACCACGATCTTCCGGCTGCCGACCCCAAGGAAGCCGCCGAAATCGATCACGGCGGCGCGAACCGAGCCGGCCCGGTCCACGATCACATCGACGATCCGTCCCATGTTTTGACCGGTTGAGCTTCGCACGTCGCGGCCCAGAACGCCGTTCGCATCGGCGGGACCGATCACGGTGATCGACGGGGGCGGAGTTGTCGCCTCGGAAGGCTGTGTGGCTGCCGGCGGATTGGCGGGAGCGGGATTTGCCTGCGGCGAACCCGCGTCATCGGCCATCGCATGTGTGACGGCGAAAATCAGGGCGACCATCAAAAAAAATGTGCTCATCGAGTCTTTTCGAGACATGAATCCTCGCTGCCAAACGTTACGACGCTCACGCGCCGCAGCCAGATCCGCGAACGCACCCTGTTTGAACGGCGCCAAGCTGCCGACCCGGTTCAGCATTCGCATGCCGGCACCGCGAATGCTCGGGTGCTAGCGCGTCAGCACAATCGACACCTGAATCCGGCCACGCGTACGCAACACCTCGAGCGACACACCGTTGTCGTGCCGGCGCAGCCGCAGGTCGACACTGGATTCGCCGAGACACAGATCGCGCAGGATCACCTCGTTGAGAAACGCGGGAAGCCGCGGATTGCGCAGCCTGATTTCGCTCGTGGCGACGTCGAACTCCAATCCCAGCGCCGCTTCCAGCAGCGTGAACGGTGTCGCGCTGGCCCAGGCCTGCGGCGAACAGGCGACGGGATAGAGCGTGGGACCCCGCCGTGGCTCGCGCCGGAAGCCGCAGAACAGCTCCGGCAGCCGCCGCAAATCCATGTAGGCAGCCGCTTCGAACAGTCCCTTGAAGACATGCTCGACCGAATGCTTGAGACCGTATCGCGCGAGCCCGAGCGCGATCAGCGCGTTGTCATGCGGCCAGATCGAACCGTTATGATAGGACATCGGATTGTAGCGCGCCTCGCCGGTCGCCACGGTGCGGATGCCCCACCCCGTGAAAAACGACGGCTGCATGAGATCGGCGGCGACCATCCGCGCCCGATCCTCGCAAGCGATGCCGGTGAACAGCAATTGTCCGGCATTCGACGTCCGCACCTTGCAGGGCCGCTTCATTCCGTCGAGCGCGAGCGCATAGGTGCGTAATTCGGGCAGCCAGAATGCGCGCTCGAATCGCGCGGCCAACTTCTCGGCCGCGCGCTCGAGCTCGCGCGCCTTCTCGATCAAACCAAGCCGGCGTGCGCATCGCGCGGCCAGTCGCTTGCCGGCAAACACATAACCCTGCACCTCAGCCAGCGCGATATAGCCTTCGGCCAGTTCACCGTCGGCATGGAAGATCGCATCGAACGAGTCTTTCCATCCCTGATTGGCCAACCCCTGTTCCGACGCGCGGCGGTACTCGACGAATCCGTCGCCATCCGGATCGCCGGGGCCATCGATCCACTCAAGAGCAGCTTCGAGCGCGGGCCATAGCTCTGCCAGTGCCGCATCGTCGCCGGTGCGCTCGACATAAAGTCCTGCGAGCAGCACGAACAGCGGAGTCGAATCGACGCTGCCGTAATACTGCGCGAACGGCACCTCGCGTAGCGCCGCCATCTCGCCGCCACGCATCTCGTGAAGAATTTTTCCCGGCTCCGCGTCCGCGAGCAGATCAACACTCGTCGCCTGAAACGCAGCAAGCCGTTTGAGGACGCCGCGTGCGATTCCCGGATCAATCCACAGCATCTGAAGCGCGGTGATCAGCCCGTCCCGTCCGAACGTCGTCGAATACCAGGGAATCCCGGCATAGGGGTAGCGGCCGTGTGGCGTCTCCGTCATCAGGATGTTCAGATCGGCCATCGACTGGCACAGCACTTCGTTGAAGATGTTGTTCGAGGTTTCAATGTTGGTCGCGCCGGACCAGGCGCGTCGCATTTCGCGGCGATGCGCCAGCAATCCCCGATAGAACGGAACCGGTGTCTCCGTCGCCGCCGGCTTGTTGCACGACACCGGGAGGAATATGGCAGTGGTCTGCTGCGGCGACAGATCGATGTGATAGGTCGCGCTGTTGACGGTCAGGCGCGTCGGCCGCGGGTCGAAATGCAGGCGCGAGATCCGAACGATGTCATCAAGACCGAGGTAGGACAGGACAACGGTGGCGGGACCGGGCAGTTCGGCGGTGCCGACGCCGCGGCGCGCGCGCCGCTCGCCGCGCACCTCGAACAGATCGGCGAAGTCGTTGTCGAACAAAAGGGAGAGATCGAAGCTCGCGGTCTGCTCGCCGTGGTTCTGAATGCCGATCCTCTGATACGCGGTCCCGCGCCAGAGAAAAATCGTGCGCACGATATGGATCGTATCCTTGCGGAAGATGAGGTGATCGCCATCGTAGATATCGGGGTTGGTGAGATCGACGGTCAGGCCGGAATTGTCGTTGCGCAGATTGGAGCCGAGCAGCAGCGGCTGCATGTCGTTGAGAACCAGTTCCAGCCGGGCAAGATAGCGCGTGTCGGCATTGAACAGGCCGTCCGGTCCTCCGGCGGAGGCACCGATGTCGCCGTGACTATCGAGGACAACGAACGTGTCGTCGTGCTTGAGTGTGCGGCGTGGGCGAGCCGACGGTCCCGTCATCGGAATGTAGAAAGGCGATTCCGAGATGACTTCGGCGGCCTGAGTGATCGTGATCCGGGCGACGCCTTCCATTGGTATCATCTGACCTCTGCCAATTCCCCGCCATCCCATTGGCGCGCGCCTGATGCCACACCGGCGTCACTCAATTTCAGGCCGCATGAATCGCGGAGAGACGGCCCATTTCCTTGACGACAAGCTGCCGGTAAGGTCCCTCCCCCCTCATCAGGCGGTCGGGTTGCCCATCATCGATGATTCTGCCGCTTTTGAGAACAACAACCCGATCGAAGCTGCGCAGGGTCGCCAGCCGGTGCGCGATCGCTATCACGGTACGGCCACGCATCAGGCGGCCGAGCGCCTCCCGGATGGCTTCCTCGGATTCACCGTCCAGTGCCGCGGTCGCCTCGTCAAGCAGCAGAATCGGCGCATCCTTGAGGAACGCACGCGCGATGGCAATGCGCTGACGCTGGCCGCCGGAGAGTTTTACACCACGATCACCGACCATGGTCGCCAGCCCTTCGGGCAGGCTCTCGACGAAATCACAACGCGCCGCGATGGCCGCCCGCAGCACCTCGTTGTCGGTCGCCGTCGGACGGCCGTAACGGATGTTCTCGAGGATGGATCGATGAAACAGGGAAATGTCCTGGGGCACTACGGATATGGCAGCGCGAAGGCTCTGCTGCGTGACCCGCGAGATATCCTGGCCGTCGATCGTGATGCTTCCGCGGTCGGAATCGTAGAACCGCTGTAACAGCACGAACAGCGTCGACTTGCCGCCGCCGGATTCGCCGACCAGCCCGACGCGCTGCCCGGGCTGAAGCCGGAGGTTGAACCGCTCAAACACCGGCTGACCTCCGGGATAGCGAAACGAAACGTTGTTGAAAGCGATGGCAGCACCGCTTTTCCGCAATGGCTCCGCTTCCGGGTGATCGGTCAGCTCGTGCGGGATCAGCAGCGTCGCGACAGCTTCAGACAGGCGCGCGACATGTTGGGTGATATCGACGAGGGCGACCGCCAGATCGCGGGTGGCGTGCAGGATCGACAAGCCGAGCGTGCATACCAGCACGACATCGCCGGTGGTGGCGCCGCCGCGTTGCCAGAGCGTGATGGCCCATACCAGCAGCGAAATGGTCAGCGCGACGGTGATAACGGCATGGGTGACCCTGAGCTTCTCCAGATAACGAAGACTTCGTCCGCGCGCGCTCAGCTCGCGGCCGACCGTCGCGTCGAAACGGTCAAGCTCATGATCGATTCCGCAGAAAGCCCTGACCAGCGGCATGTTGTTGACGACATCGACCATCTCGCCATCGACCGCCGCGGCCTTGTCGGCGAAATCGTCGTGCAGGGGCTTGCCCACCGCCGCCATTTTGAACATCGCGACGACCATGATACCGGCCACGATCGTCAGCCCGGCCGCCATTGGCAAGCTGATGGTTCCAATCAACGCGATCGCGGCCATGGTCGCGATGCAGGGCGGCAACACATTCCAGACGAGCATGTTCTCGACTGTATATACGGCGTTGGAGGTCGCCGTGATCCGGCTCGTCAGCATCCCCGGCATCCGGTCGGCGAAGTAACTCGGCGCATGGCCGGTCAGATGTCGGAAAATGTCACGGCGCAGATCGCCGGTCACACCGACGAAGGTAAAGCTCGCGACCCAGCTCGCGATCCGCCACAGAAAATTGTCGGCGGCGATCAGCGACAGGAGAAAGATGAACGCTAGCCATACCGCGCCGCTATGCGCCGGTCCGTAGGCCAGCGCATCGACCAGCGACTTGACGCCGTATTGCGTTCCTACCGAACAGGCTACCGCCGCAACGACACACAGCAGGATCACAGCGTGCGCAGCCGATCGCTGGCGGAAATAGCGCATCACGAAAGCGAAAGGCCGATTGGCGTATTCCGAGAAATTGTCCATGCGTTCCTACCAAGCCACTTCGAAGAATAGAGAAAAGTTCACCGGAACGTGACTTCTCCTCGACTGCGGTCGGCACGCCGCACAAGACCCACAGAAAAGCCCCCAAGGCGCAGCAACTTCGTTGCAAAGACCGCTCAGGTTGTCTGCAGGGGCGTGATGGCATCACCAAGACGACAATGTGGAAGAAGTTCGGACATGACGGGAACCTCGTAAACGCGAAAACGTTCCTGCCGAGCCGTCGCGTTCTGTCGGCTTCTGTCGGCCTTCGAAAACATGACGAAAACTTTACCGAGACAAAGTGAGAGGAGACTGTTGTATGCGCATCGCGCAGGTTGCTCCGTTGACGGAGGCTGTCCCGCCGAAACTGTATGGCGGCACTGAACGCGTAGTTCACTGGTTGACGGAGGAACTTGTCGCGCTAGGTCACGACGTGACGCTTTTCGCCAGCGGCGATTCTCAGACCTCAGCCCGGCTGGATGCGACTTGGCCGAAAGCCTTGCGGCTCGATGGCGCTGTGCGCGATCCGAACGCCCTGCACATGGTGATGCTGGAGCGGGTCCGCCGGAAATGCGACGACGAGGAATTCGATTTCCTCCATTTCCATCTCGACTATTACCCCTTCTCGCTGTTTTCGCGGCAGCCCACGCAGTTTCTCACGACACTCCACGGGCGGCTCGACCTTCCCGAGCATCAGCCGGTGTTCACGGCATTTTCATCAATTCCCGTGATTTCAATCTCGAATGCACAACGGCGTCCGGTCCCTCAGGCTCGCTGGCTCCGCACTATTTATCATGGTCTTCCGGAAAAGCTGCTGACACCTCGGCCCGTCAAGCCTGGATATCTTGCCGTGCTTGGCCGCATCGCTCCCGAAAAAGGCGTCGACCGCGCGATCAAGATCGCCGTTCGATGCGGTATCCCGATCAAGATCGCGGCAAAGATCGATCGCGCCGATCAGGACTACTACGATGAAGTCATCCGCCCGATGATGGACCATCCGCTGGTGGAGTATATCGGCGAGATCAGCGACCGCGAGAAGCCAGATTTCCTCAGCGGCGCCATCGGCCTGCTGCTGCCGATCGACTGGCCCGAACCGTTTGGCCTTGTCATGATCGAGGCAATGGCGTGTGGAACACCCGTCATCGCCTACAATCGCGGCTCGGTTGCCGAAATTGTCGAGGACGGCCGTACCGGCTTTATCGTCGAGGACGAGATCAGTGCCGTCGCCGCCGTCGACCGCCTGGCGTCGCTCGATCGCGCGATCGTCCGACGGGAATTCGAGGCGCGCTTCACGGCGCGGCGGATGGCGCTGGATTACCTCGATGCCTATCGCGAACTGATCGAGGCCGCGACGCCCAAAATCAAGCTGGTCAGAAGCGCCGAATGATCGGACGTTTCGCCTTGCCGGCGAGAGCTGTGTCAGTATCAAGCTCAGCGCATGAGCCGGGTGATATTTTTGGACGCGTGTTGACCACCGCAGTGCGACAATGTCGGCTCGGGCTTTGATAACGTGCTTGCTTGAGCTGGCTCCTGGTGCGAATCTTCCGGGGGACGAGACCACTACCCGCGCCCACGGAGAGGGCGATGGAACGCCTTGGGTTCCAATTCGTTCGTTTCGTAAAGGAGATGCGATTATGCGCAAACTGATTAGCGCGGCATTGTCGGCCGCTTTCGTCCTGACGATCGCCGCTGCGGCTTCGCCGGCATCGGCTCATGATTACAGATACTGCTTGCAGGGCAGGGAGTGGGGTTATCCCGGAAACTGTCAATTTTCGACCTATCGGCAATGCATGACCGCGGCATCGGGCACGTATGCCTACTGCGGCATCAATCCGCGCGTCGCATTCCGCGAACAAGGGCGTTACCGATAGTCTCCCGATGAGAGGCAATCGGGGATGAGAGTCAACTAGACGAATTGAACGAAAACGGTCTCCCGTTTGGGAGGTCGTAGTCGTTTGCTCCTCGAGCTCATCAACGATCGCCCTGTGGTCTGAGCCATAGTCCCGATCGCGATGCTTCTTGATGATCGCGGTCTGTCGCGGGTTTCATGTTCCCGGATTACAAAGGCAATGGACCGGAACGGCAACCGTTCAAGCAACATTTCGACGAGGAACCGGACAATTCGCGTCGACCACAAAGCGCTAGAGCGAGACGAGATGGTGAATCGTCATTGGAAGAACGAGCCAACCTCATTTCATAATGCGCTAGCTGCGCGCATCCTTGCGAGGAAACGAGCCGAACAGGTTTTTCTGGAGGTCACGCACGCCGGACGACAATCGCGGCCAGTTGCACGGCGATAAAAATTCGTCCTTGCAGTGCCGCGCTATCTTCGGGCGCGGACGCGGAAGCAGGGTCACGTGCTTTTCAACCGTTTTTGGCGGTGTCGTCAGCCTGACCTCGGCCTTGATTCCAACGTTGGCCTGCTCGACTTGCTGTTGTTTCTGAAAAAATGCTGCCGCGATGATGCTGCGCCGCTGGTCCTTGAGGTAGGCAGCGTATTGCTCATCGATGCGTTTCTGCTCTTCCACCGTCGGGTTCGGACCCGCGATGTCGAAATGCCGGTTCTGCATGAAGTCGTAA
>JBDTCP010000211.1:0-8120 GCA_039923555.1 Nitrobacter sp. | reverse complement strand
GCCCAAACTCGATTCGGGCGACACCGCGTGGATGCTGACCTCCACCGCGCTCGTGCTGATGATGACGATCCCCGGTCTCGCGCTGTTCTACGGCGGCATGGTGCGCAAGAAGAACGTGCTCGCCACGGTGATGCAGAGCTTCGCCATCACCTGCCTTGTCACCGTGCTCTGGATGGTGATCGGCTATAGCTGGGCCTTCACCGAAGGCACGAGCTATCTCGGCGGCGCATCGCGGATGCTGCTGATGGGCATGGGCACCGACTCCATCGCCAACGCCGCGGCGACGATTCCGGAATCGGTGTTCATGTGCTTCCAGATGACGTTCGCGATCATCACGCCGGCACTGATCTGCGGCGCGTTCGCCGATCGCATGAAGTTCTCGGCGATGATGTGGTTCATGGGCCTGTGGTCGCTGCTGGTCTATTCGCCGATCGCGCACTGGGTGTGGGGCGGCGGATTCCTCGGCGGGCTCGGCGTGCTCGACTTTGCCGGCGGCACGGTGGTTCATATCAACGCCGGTGTCGCGGGCCTCGTCTGCGCGCTGGTGCTCGGCAAGCGCAAGGGCTACGGCACCGAGAACATGGCGCCGCATAACCTGGTGCTCACCGTGATCGGCGCCTCGCTGCTGTGGGTCGGCTGGTTCGGCTTCAACGCGGGTTCGGCGGTGACGGCGGGCGGACAGGCCGGCATGGCGATGGCGGTGACGCAGATCGCGACCGCCGCCGCGGCGCTGGCCTGGATGTTCGTCGAGTGGGGCCTGCGCGGCAAGCCGAGTGTGCTCGGCATCTGCTCAGGCGCGGTCGCAGGTCTCGTCGCCATCACACCTGCTTCGGGCTTCGTCGATCCGACCGGCGCACTGGTGATCGGCGCCGTCGCCGGCATCGGCTGCTACTGGGGCGCCACCGGCCTCAAGCACATGATGCGCTATGACGACAGCCTCGATGCCTTCGGTGTCCACGGCGTCGGCGGCATCATCGGCGCGCTGCTCACCGGCGTGTTCGCCCGCACCGCGATCAACAAGGCCGGGACAGGCCTGATCGACGGCAACGCCCATCAGGTGATCATTCAGATCTACGGCATCCTCGTCACTGTCGTGTACGACGCCATCGTTACGCTGATCATTCTGCTCACCATCAAGGCGGTGATCGGCCTGCGCGTCAGCGACGAGAACGAGCGCGAAGGTCTCGACCTCACCCAGCACGGCGAGGTGGTGCATTGACGCGAGACACGACTGCGGCGTTTTGCCATCGCAGCCTGCGACGAAAGTTCACGTTTTCAAGGCGCACTGTCGGGGGCGATCAAGGCCACGTTCGGGAAGTACGTGCGGTAGCGCCGCGCATCGCGCGTCAGCAGTGGCAATCGTTCGACCTCGGCATGCGCGCCGATGAAGAAATCGGGCAAGACGCCGGTGCGCAACCCATGTGCTCCGCGATATCGCATAAAGGCTTTCCCGGCAGCGAACAGCGCAATCCGAGGAATGGACGTCAGCGTGATGCCCGCGCGCGTCAATGCTGAATCGAAACGGTGCACGTCGCTGTAGCGGATCGACGTTTCGGCGTAGACCACCTCGTTGATAAGCAGCGATCCCCTGCGTGCGGCCTCTTCCAGACGCGCGGCCGACCATGCAAACCAGTTCGGATCGTCAGAAAAGATGTCGATCAGAACATTGGAATCGATCAGCGTCACGCGATCAGTCTCCGCGCGTCATCGCCATGATCTCGTCTGTAGACAGGCCCGGCCCGGCATCGCCGCGCAAGTCCGAAAATCGACCCTTCGGTGGTGTGTCAACAACCCGCGCAATCACGACGCTGCCGTCGGTAGATCGTGTAAATTCCACCGCGCTGCCCGGACTGATGCCGAGGTGATCCCGGATCGGCTTCGGGATCGTCACCTGACCTTTTTGCGTGACCCTTGTCGCCATGGCGTCCTCATATACAAAAGTAATACTTTTGAATGATATGGTATTACTTCGCAAAATGTCCCGCAAGCCCGATGGTTAATCGCGCCTTAACCTCGCTGTACCTATGGTACTTATCCGTTTCCGTCCGGCCTCGTGGTGCGGCCGGACGCCCTGAAAGTGCTGACGCTTAACGATGGCAACCACCGCTTCATCCCGCGCGGCGCAGGACGCCGTCAGTCCGGCCGCGTCCGCCGTGCCGAATGAGCGGTCGCCGTTCGCGCGGACAGCCGAACTGCTTGCGCCCCACCAGCCGGGACAACCCCTGATCACGCTGTCGCTAGGCGAACCGCAGCACCCGGCGCCCGGCTTCGTCGCCCCGGTATTATCAAAATATATTAACGAGTTCGCTCGGTATCCGATAGCCCGGGGAATCGAGCCGTTCCGCCGCGCCGCCGCGAACTGGCTATCGACCCGCTTCGACCTGCCGCGCGCTGTCGATCTTGATACCGAAATTCTGGTGCTGAACGGCAGCCGCGAGGGGCTGTTTTTCGCCGCGATCACCGCCGCTCGCTACGTGGCGCCTCGCAAGGGCACGCCGGCCATTCTGGTGCCGAACCCGTTCTACCCGGCCTATGGCGCCGGCGCCCGCGCCGCCAATTGCGAGACGATTTTCCTGCCGACCACCCGCGTCAACGGATTTTTGCCCGATCTCGATGCGCTCGATGAGGCCACGCTGGCGCGGACGGTCGCGATCTATCTGGCCTCCCCGGCCAACCCGCAAGGCGCGGTCGCCTCGCGCGACTACTTCTCGCGCCTGATTGCGCTCGCCCGCCGCTACGGTTTCATCGTGCTGTCCGACGAATGCTATTCGGAAATCTATACGCAGGGGGCACCCGGCAGCGCGCTGGAATGCGCAGGCCCCGACTTCGCCAACGTAATCGCATTCCAGTCGCTGTCGAAGCGCTCGAACCTGCCGGGGATCCGTGTCGGCTTCGCCGCCGGCGACAAGACATTCCTCGCTGCCTTCCATGAGTTGCGCAATGTCGCAGCACCCCAGGTGCCGGTGCCGCTGCAGCATGTCGCGGTCGCCGCCTATAGCGACGAAACCCATGTCGAGGAGAACCGCCGGCTCTATCGGACAAAGTTCGATCTCGCCGACCATATCCTCGGCTCTCGCTATGGCTATGTCAGACCGGCCGGCGGCTTTTGCGTGTGGCTCGACGTGTCGGCGTATGGCGGCGATGAAGCTGCAGCCGTCAAACTCTACAAGGAGGCTGGCGTGCGCGTGGTACCCGGAGGCTATCTGGCGCGGCCTCAAGCCGACGGCAGCAATCCCGGCGCCGGTTACATCCGCCTGGCGCTGGTACAGGACACTGAAACAACAGCCGAGGCGTTGCACCGGCTGGTAAAAACTCTCGATTAGTCGCAGGGCCCCATGAGCATGGCAGCGATCGAACGCCTCTTTCCCATCGTCGATCACTTACCGCCGTCAATTCGCGACGCGCTTGGGCGGCGCTTACGCGAACTGACCGGGCTGGGCCTGATCGGATTGTCGGGCGCTACGGCAACCGCGCTGATGACGTGGTCGGTGCAGGATCCGAGCCTCAGTCACGCCACCTCGCGCGCGATCCACAACGTCCTCGGTTATCCCGGCGCGATCGGCGCCGATCTCCTGATGCAAATTCTCGGCCTCGGCGCGATCACACTGATCCTGCCGGTGGCGATTTGGGGCTGGCGGATGCTGACTCACCGTCCCTTCGATCGCGAGGCCATGCGTCTCGCCTGCTGGATTCTCTGCACCGCGGCCGCCGCCGGTTTCGCCAGTTGCTGGCCGCATAACGGCGCATGGCCGTTGCCGACGGGATTAGGCGGCGTGATCGGCGATGCGCTGGTGCGGGCGCCTGCGATCCTGCTGGGGCCGGCAAGCGTGCTGCATCGGCTCGTGTTCGGCGCGATCTTCTTTCTCGTGATGGCCGCGACACTCCTGATCGCCAGCGGAATGGGATCACGGCCTCGCGACGAGTCCGCCGCCATCGAAGACGATGACGCACCGTTTGAAAACGGCGACGACCATGCCTCGGTCTCGCTGGGCTGGGCCGTTCACGCGCTGATGAGCGCGAAAGCGCGGCTCAAGCGCGTCAGGCTCGGAGCGCTTCTTGCCTTGGCTTACAGGTCGCTGGTGTCGAGCGCGCCGAAGAAATCGGCGGCGCTGGCGTTCGAGCGTCAGGAACCGAGTCTGGGTGGCGCGCCGTCGCTGGTGCCGCAGTCCGGTAGCGATATCGACGAAGACGACGACGCCGAGGATGAAGACGAGGATGTGCCGGCCGCTCGCGCGCCGCGCAGGAAGGCTGCTGCTCGCCAGCCCGCAAAAAAATCCGGCAAGTTCGATCTGCCGTCGGTGAACGTCCTGACCGCGCCGCGCGCCGCCGATCGCCAGCCACTCAGCAAGGCCGAACTGGAAGCCAATTCGCGCGCGCTCGAAGGCGTATTGAGTGACTTCGGTGTGCGGGGCGATATCGTGAAAGCCAATCCGGGACCGGTGGTGACGCTGTACGAGCTTGAGCCCGCGCCCGGAATCAAGTCGTCGCGCGTCATCGGCCTTGCCGACGACATCGCCCGTTCCATGAGCGCGCTGTCGGCGCGCGTTGCCGTGGTTGCCGGCCGCAACGCCATCGGCATCGAGCTGCCGAACGCGCATCGCGAAAAGGTTTACCTGCGCGAATTGCTCACCGTCAAGGAAACCAACGACGCCATCAAGCTGCCGCTGTGCCTCGGCAAGAACATCGGCGGCGAATCCATCATCGTCGACCTCGCGCGGATGCCGCATCTTCTGATCGCCGGCACCACGGGCTCGGGCAAGTCGGTTGCGATCAACACCATGATCCTCAGCCTGGTGTACCGGCTGCGGCCGGATCAGTGCCGTCTCATCATGGTCGATCCAAAGATGCTCGAACTGTCGGTCTATGACGGCATCCCGCATCTGCTGACGCCGGTCGTGACCGATCCGAAGAAGGCGGTCGTTGCGCTGAAGTGGGCCGTGCGCGAGATGGAAGAGCGCTACAAGAAGATGTCCAAGCTCGGCGTGCGCAACATCGACGGCTACAACCAGCGCCTCGTCGAAGCCAGGGCCAAGGGCGAAGACCTGACGCGCACGGTGCATACCGGCTTCGACAAGGAAACCGGCAAGGCCGTTTACGAAGACGAGAAGCTCGACCTCGAGCCGCTGCCCTTCATCGTCATTATCGTGGACGAAATGGCCGACCTGATGATGGTCGCCGGCAAGGACATCGAGGGCGCAGTTCAGCGGCTGGCACAGATGGCACGCGCCGCCGGTCTGCACGTGATCCTCGCGACTCAGCGCCCGTCGGTCGACGTCATCACCGGCACCATCAAGGCGAACTTCCCGACCCGCATTTCCTTTCAAGTGACGTCGAAAATCGACAGCCGCACCATCCTTGGTGAAATGGGTGCCGAGCAACTGCTCGGCCAGGGCGACATGCTCTATATGGCGGGCGGCGGCCGCATTTCGCGCGTGCACGGACCGTTCGTATCGGACGAGGAAGTCGAGAAAGTGGTGCGTCACCTCAAGACGCAGGGTCAGCCCGAATATCTCGAGGCGGTCACCGCGGAGGAGCCGACCGATGAGGATGGCGCGGTGTTCGACGGCACCGGCATGGGAAGCGACGGCGGCGGCGATCTGTTCTCGCAGGCGGTGGCGATCGTGAAGCGTGATCGCAAGGCCTCGACCAGCTACATCCAGCGCCGTCTCCAGATCGGCTACAATCGCGCCGCCTCGCTAATGGAGCGGATGGAACTCGAAGGCATCGTCGGGCAGCCCAATCACGCCGGAAAACGCGAAATCCTGATCGAGGAAGAAGAAGGCCGCTTCTGACGCATGATCAAAACAGTGGATGGTCCCGCTTCGGAGTCGCGAAATCGCCACAGCGTCGCGTTAGCGCCGTCGGCAACATCTGTCGTGCTGGACCTCGCTCGGGAAAAAGCGATATCCGCAGCGGAGCAAAGCGCTGTAAAAGGAACGCATCGGGCGAACAGGACAGGGCATTGAGCAGACAGGTGACATATTTCCCCGCAGCCCGCCGTCCGATCCGCATTCGCGCGCAGACTGGCGTGATCTGGCTCGCGGTGGCGCTGACCGTTGGTTTTTTGATTCCGTCCGCGCTCGCGCAGGCCGTTCCGATCCCGCGACCAGCGCCGAAGGCTCGCGACGGCGCACCCGCGGCGAAGCCTTTGGACATCGTCGAGCCAGCAGGACCGCAGATCACGGGGTCTACGCGACCGCCCGACCCGATCATTCCCGACCGGCGCCGCAATACGCCTGCCAATTTCTTTGCGACCTTCAGCGCGGACCAGAAGGCGGCGGCGGCGCGGGTTAGCGCCTATTTGTCGTCGCTGCAGACCCTTGCCGGAAATTTCGTGCAGGTCGGCCCCGACGGCAGCCGCTCGACCGGCGAGTTCTATATCCAGAAGCCGGGTAAGGTTCGGTTCGAATATGATCCGCCGTCGCCGATAGCGATGATTTCCGACGGCTCGTCGCTCGCCGTGCGCGACACCAAGCTCGCGACCCAGGATATTTATCCGCTGTCGCAGACGCCGCTGCGCTATCTGCTGTCGGACCGCATCGACCTGATGAAGGACACCAACGTCGTCAGCGTGACGTCGGACGATCTCTACATCAGCGTCACCATCGAGGAGAAGCAGGCGCTGATCGGCACCTCTCGCCTCATGCTGATGGTGGGCGTCAAGGACGGCCAGCTCAAGCAGTGGACAGTGACCGATCCGCAGGGCTACGATACGACGGTGGCGATCTACAACCTGAAGACCACGGCGAAGCTCGACCCCGGCATGTTCAAGATCGACTTTACCAAGTATCCGACGACGTCGAACAACTGAGACGCTGAAGCCTTTCTTTCCTTCTCCCCTGGTGGGAGAGGGTGGTTTCGAACGAGGCGAGAAACCGGGTAAGTGTTTGGTCGAGGCGACGTATTCCTCCTTTCCTTTATCGTTTGACCTCGCTTGTCATTGCGAGGAGCTCAGGGCGACGCGTAGCGTCGTGCCGACAGCGACGAAGCAATCCAGTCGCATAAGAAATGCTGGATTGCTTCGCCTCGCTCGCAATGACATGTAGGAAGAGTTCTTCTTCCTGCCGGTACCCCATGCAACTCACCCTCACCACCTGGAATATCAATTCGGTGCGATTGCGCATCGACCTCGTTGCAAAGTTTCTCAAAGCGCAACGGCCTGACGTGCTGTGCCTGCAGGAGACCAAGTGCCCCGATGATGCATTTCCGCTGAAGCGCTTCCGGCGGCTCGGCTACGAGCACGTCGCGCTCAACGGGCAGAAGGGCTATCATGGCGTTGCCGTGGTCTCGAAGCTGCCGTTCGACCAGACCAATGTCAGAACCTTCTGCGACAAGCTCGATTCGCGGCACATCACCGTGACCTTCGGCGACAGAGCGGGGCTCGGCGCGCCGCTGGTGCTGCATAATTTCTATGTGCCCGCGGGCGGCGACATTCCAGATCCCCTGCTCAATCCGAAATTCGCCCACAAGCTGCAATTCCTCGACGAGA
Organism: Nitrobacter sp.; assembly: GCA_039923555.1. Taxonomy (GTDB): domain Bacteria; phylum Pseudomonadota; class Alphaproteobacteria; order Rhizobiales; family Xanthobacteraceae; genus Nitrobacter. The sequence goes on along the minus strand of JBDTCP010000211.1, from coordinate 631 downwards.
TGAAAGCCTGCGCGCCGCTGCATCCGCGCGACGGCGAGCGACATGTTTTGGTCGGCGACCTCAATGTGGCGCCGCACGAAAACGACGTCTGGTCGCACAAGCAGCTCCTGAAGGTCGTCTCGCATACGCCGGTCGAGTGCGACAAACTGCTCGGCGTGCAGAGTCACGGCAACTGGGTCGACATCGCGCGCGCGCGCATTCCGATGTCGGAAAAGGTCTATACGTGGTGGAGCTATCGCGCCGCCGACTGGACCGCCGCCGACCGCGGTCGCAGGCTCGATCACATCTGGGTTTCGGACGCGCTGCGCGGCGGCATTCACGATTTCCGCATCACCCGCGATGCCCGCGGCTGGAAGCGTCCGTCAGATCATGTGCCGGTGACGGCGGTGATGGAGGTTTAGCAGCCAAATCTAGTAAGCCCGTCATTCCCCGATGCGCAATTGCGCGCCCGGGGAATGCGACGGTCAAATGCTCAGCTTCGCTGATGCCATCAGGATGTCGCTAGTCGCCTGCCGGGTGCGGTTGGCGAGTTCGTCGCGAAGGCGGCGGGCCGCGGCGGGATCGCTGTCGAGCACGCGCTGGAACAGCGTGCGTGGAATCCGGATCAGCGTCGAATATTCCAGCGCGATCG
>JBDTCP010000210.1:0-15119 GCA_039923555.1 Nitrobacter sp. | reverse complement strand
CTAACTATGCGGGCAAAGGTACTGTTCGCTGGCGCAGCGCGCTAGTTTTTGCCTTCGTCGGCAGCATCGGTGCATTTGCAGGCTCGAGCGTGGGCAAGGCCATCAACGGGGATCGCTTGCTGTTTCTGTTCGGTCTGCTGATGCTCGTGGTCGGTGGCCTCATGTTGAGGACGAAGCGATCTACGACGGTAACAAAAGCGGATGAAAATGGCCGACCTTGGATGGCAGGCGCTACTGCGCTTGTTGCGGGCCTTGCCTCCAGGTTTTTCGGAGTCGGCGGAGGATTTCTGATCGTGCCTGGACTTATCTTCGCTACCGGTATGCCGATGATCAATGCCATCGGGACGTCATTGCTGGCAGTCGGCGCTTTCGGGCTGACAACAGCGATCAATTATGCCTGGTCCGGACTCATTGATTGGACAGTCGCGGCCGAGTTCATATCTGGCGGGTTTGTCGGCGGGTTGATCGGGATGCGACTTGCCAACCATCTCTCGCAATTCAAGAGTGCCCTGAATATCGAATTTGCGTCTCTGATTTTCGTTGTTGCTGTCTATGTTCTCTATAAAAGCGGACAGTCACTATTCTCATAGCGAAGTTCGTTCCGGTCGGTGACGAAGCTTCGCTCTCGATCAGGCGGAAAATGAAAGAGTGACGCGAAGGCCCATTCCATCACTCCGATTCTTCAGCGCCAGTGTCCACCCAAGCTTGTCAGCCGCGAGTTGAACAATCGAAAGTCCCAAGCCGCTTCCGTAAGGACTTTTGTGACGACCGCGAAAGAATCGCGATGTCACAAGCGTCAGTTCGGAGTCGGGGATACCGGGGCCGTCATCATCGACGGAAACTCTGATGGAGGATCCGACGCGGACAGCGTCCCACTGCACAGTGCCATTATTCTTGATATGCTGAATTGAATTTTCATGAAGATTCCGCAATGCCACTGTCAGAAGATCGCGATTTGTCGCGAAACCGATCTCGTAAAGTGCGGAAGCCAAAATGACGTTGGCTGAGTCCGAAGGCGGATCGGCCGATATGATTTCGTCAAGAAGTTGGCCGAGATTAATGTCATCCGTTCGTTGGACATCATCCTGTGCGTCGATCCGCGCAATTGCCAGCAATTGGCGCACCAATCTGGAAGTCCGGTCAACGGAAATCACAATGAGACGCAGCGCTCTTGCTCTTGCGTCCGGATCCTGCGTTGCAATGGCGACTTGCGCCTGTGTCTTTAGACCGGCAAGTGGCGTTCGCAATTCGTGAGCGGCAAAGGCTGTTATATCGCGTTCATGGCGACGGGCGGTTTCAACCCTAAAAAACAGGCTGTTCAGAGAGTTTGCTAGAGGAGCCAATTCCGGAGGTGCGTGACTTGCATCGACAGGACTCATGTCATCAACGTTTCGATTCTTCAAATCGGTCGCCATAAGCTGAAGCGGCCGCAATCCCCGCCCGAGGATTGTCCAGATCAGAAATCCCAGCAACGGAACGATCAGTAATGCAGGCCAAAGCAGGCCTTTGATCAGGTCGCTCACTAGCCGTTCCCGCAGTCCGAGGCGATCTCCGACGAGCACGCGAATGCCTTTGGCTGAATCAGAAATAGCATAGACACGCCAGGTTTCGCCGCCGACTTGCTGGTCAGAGAAACCATCTGTCTCATTGCCTAAACTGTCGTTCGGTGCACCGTTTGATCGTGCAACCAGTCGACCGTCCAGCGACCAGATCTGGCATGACAACTGACGCTCATAGCTTGTAGTCTCGGGCAACGGCTGCACGCCGGGTCGCGATGTACTCGACACAACCGCTTCGCCGTTGATGGCCAGTGAACTAACCATGCGGGCCGCTTCCTGGAGCCGGGTATCCAGCACGTGCTCGACCTCGCTACGGGTCTGGAAAAAAATCCATGTGCTCGCGCATAGCCAGACCAATCCAGTTGCCGCCGCAAGTACGAGGAAGAGGCGACTTTTTATGGAACGGGTAATCATGATTTGGCGTCCCGCATCCGGTATCCTATGCCACGCACCGTCTCGATGAGGTCGCGTCCGATTTTGTTGCGAAGATTGTGAATATGCACCTCGACGGCGTTGCTTTCGACCTCGTCCTGCCAACCGTAAAGTCTATCTTCAAGATCGCTCTTGGATCGTATCGCTCCCGGCCGTTCCATTAATGCAGAAAGAAGCGCGTACTCGCGCCGGGACAGGCTTACGGTTTTTCCGGCCGCGGTCGCGGTAAGTGTCGCTGGGTCAAGTGTGGTTCCATTGTAGACGAGAAGCGGTGCGGCACGGCCTGCTTTTCTCCGTACGATGGCGCGTACACGGGCGGCGAGTTCGTCCAGATCGAACGGTTTCCCCAAATAATCGTCTGCGCCTGCGTCCAGCCCTTTGATCCGGTCAACCACTTCGTCAAGGGCGGTCAGGAGAAGAACGGGCGTGGCGTTTCCTGCCGCGCGAATGTTTGACAGCAAATCAAGTCCGGAACCGTCCGGCAGCATTAGGTCCAGTACCACGGCGTCAAATGATGCCGTGGCCAAGGCCGTCAGGCCGTCAGCACAAGAGGTCACCGCATCAACGGTGGCGCCCACCAGGCTTAGGCCAGCTTTCAAGCCGTCCAGCAGGACGGGATCATCCTCGACAACCAGAATTCGCATCACGTCCTCGCTTCACTAAAAGGCACGTCGCAGGCGAGCCTTAAGGCTGCCTTAAGGTAAGGCGGCGAAGCCAGACTCCACCCTTTTATGTGGAATGTCATGCCAAACGCCTGCCTGAAAACATTCTTCGGGTTTCTTCTGTTCACAGCCATGGCTGCCTCGGCGCAGGCGCAAAGCCCGCCGGCTGCGGACAAGGTTTTCCAGCTGAGCGTCGCGCACAGCGCCGACGATGCTTTGATTCTGAACTGGGTGATCGCACCAGGCAATTATCTCTATCGTGACAAAATCAGTGTCACGAGCCAGCAAGGTGCCCCGGTTAAGGTGAGTACTCCTGCCGGAGACATGAAAGACGACCCGTCGTTCGGAGAGACAGAAATCTATCACCGGCAGACGCGGGCCACCGTGTCTGCGGAATCGGTAGGCGACCTGAACAAGCTTGTCGTCTCTTTTCAGGGGTGTGCAGAGCAAGGAATTTGCTATCCGCCAGTCACAAAAACCATCGATTTGAAAACGCTGTCGATTGCCGAATTGACCGCTCGGACGTTCGCGCCAGCACAGTCGAACAGCAACTGGGTTTCCGATCCGGCTTTGGAACGGCCAAGCGCATCTCATGCGGATGCCTTAGAGGCGCAGCCGAAAAAGTCCGATCTCGGCGGAAGTTTTATCTCAATGCTGGTCGCCTTCGTCGGATTCGGCCTGCTGTTGGCATTCACGCCGTGCGTGTTTCCGATGATACCGATCCTGTCGGGGATGCTGGCGCAATCGGGCGAGAAGCTGACGGCCCGACGAGGCTTTATGCTGTCAGCCGCCTACGTCATGGCGATGGCGCTTGCCTACGCATCTCTGGGAGTGGTGGTCGCTTGGTCCGGACAGAACCTGCAAGCTGCGCTTCAAACGCCGCTCGCGCTCGGCGTAATGAGCGCAATTTTCGTAGTGCTCGCGCTGTCGATGTTCGGTCTCTTTGACCTGCAGCTTCCGCAGGCCTGGCAAAGCCGCCTCGTCGGCGCCGGTAGCCGCCGCGCCGGATCGCTTGGAGGGGCTGCGATCATGGGTTTCGGCTCTGCATTGTTCGTTGGCCCGTGCGTCACGCCGCCCTTGGCCGCAGCCCTCGTCTATGTCGCTCAGACCGGAAATGCGTGGCGTGGAGCGTCGGCGCTGTTCGCCCTGGGCATCGGAATGGGTTTGCCATTGCTGGCATTCGGGACGTTCGGTGCGAGCATTTTGCCAAGATCTGGCCCGTGGCTGGCACATGTGAAGCACGTGTTTGGCTTCGTTTTCCTTGGAGTGGCGATCTGGGTGATCTCGCGCGTGCTTCCAACATGGCTCGTCCTTGTCCTGTGGGGCATGGGCCTCGCCGGTACTGGCATCTACCTGACGGCCCCACAGCTACGGGCGCGAACCCGGGGGCAAGCATGGCGTAAATGGCCTGCCTTTGCGGGTGGGGCTTCAGTCGGCGTTGGTGGGCTTCTGATAATTTTCGCCGTTGTTGGTTCGTTCGGCTTGCTAGGACAGATCACCAGAATTCCCGCCTTCGCAACAATCACCGCCGCTCACGCGGCTAAATTCGAGACCGTCGCGACGTCGCAGGCTCTCGATGCGACGATTGCAAGCGCGCGTCAGAATGGCAGGCCCGTCGTGCTCGATTTCTCGGCCGAATGGTGTGTCGAATGCAAGGTCATGGATCGCACCGTATTCTCCGACGCAGCCGTATTGGCGCGTTTGCACGACTTCACGCTGATCCGTGCGGACGCCACCAACTACAACGAAGATACCCGGTCATTGATGAAGAGATTTGGCGTTGTCGGGCCACCCACGGTTGTTTTCCTCGGCGCGCGAGACAGCAAGGAAATAGCCGGGGCGAGAATCGTCGGCCCCGTCGATTCAACCACGTTCCTAAAGCGGCTCAATCAGCTTCAACCGTCTTGATAAAATCCATTCACTGAGGAGAGACATCATGTTCGCCGCACGTCCAAACAATTTTGCAACTCGCTTGATCCTCTCATTGGCTCTCTTTATGCCGATGGCCGTTTCTCACGCGTTCGTGCAGGATGCCGATACGTCCGCGGAGGCCATCCAAAACGATCCGGCCACTCCCGTCGCGGGAAATCCGAAAGGCGATCTTACGATCGTGACCTTCTTCGATTACAACTGTCCGTTCTGCAAGAAAGCAGAGCCGGCGTTGGAGCAGGTTGTAAAAGAGGATGGCCATATTCGTCTTGTTTATAAGGACTGGCCGATCCTTACCAAAGCATCCATCTCTGGCGCGCAGCTCGCGCTGGCCGCCAAATATCAGGGAAAATATGATACGGTTCACGCCGCGCTGATGTCGATTCCCGGTCCGAAGATTCCCGAAGACCAGATGCTTGCGGCGATCCGCAAATCCGGCGTCGACATGGACAAGCTTGACGCTGATCTCAAGGCGCATGGCGATGAGATCACCGCGTTGCTTCGGCGTAACCTCGCCCAGGCCGATTCGTTGGGATTGCAGGGAACGCCAGCCTATCTTGTCGGCCATTACAAAGTGACGTCTGCCCTGACCTACGACGGGTTCAAGCGTGCGGTGGCGGACGCGCGTGCCCAGGCAAAGAAATAAAATGGCACGATCTGAGACGAACTCGCTCGCCTGATTGACCATTCGAATGCAGCCAGACGAGACGGAGATTGCCGCAAACGGCAATGGCCGCGATGCGCCTGCGTGCTCCGCTTGCCATGGCGAGCAAGGAGAAGGCCGGCCCGACGCTGCATATCCGAGGTTGGCGGATCTGGACAGCCAGTATCTTGTTCAACAGCTCAATGCATTTGCGGATGGGAGGCGCGACAATGAAACGATGCATCCGATCGCAAAAGCGCTTGCGCCGGACGAACGTCAGGCCGTCGCGAATTGTTATGCCGGACTCACAACGACGGCGTTAGCGGAACCGAAAAAGGCTGACAGCAAGGCAATTGCGATTGGCGCTTCTTTAGCCAGCCGAGGCGACTGTGGGGCGCCAAGTCTTTCAACGGGGGCGCCGGCATGAGTTCAATCACTAACGCCGGCTGGGTTCGTCAAAGCGAACATGCCGTTCAGCCGGGGTAATACCCTAACCGATGAAGAGGCATGGGACGTCGCGTCTTACATCGATAGTCAGGAACATCCTCAAGACCCCCGTTTCAAAGGTTCTGTCGGTGAGACTCGAAAGCAACATCACGATTCGCCAATGGACATGTACGACAAACGGTAAATGGGATTGTACTTGGTAAAAACTCCATGCAGGCCCCAAATGGCGCTGAAAGTCGCTGATAATTATATAGTTATTTCAATGACATATGAGTTCGTATTTTATTCGGAACGGGGCGCCATTTGCCTACAAAACCACGAACTCCTCAAGTTATTGAATCTGCTTGCTTTAGCTTTTCTACGGAAGTGGTGGCGGGTCCCTCTCTCGGCTACCACTTTTAAACTCAACGAAAGAACCGTTGGAACGCCGGCATAGCGATCCGCGCCGCAAGCCTCCCATTCAATCGCAACCCTTTTCATTCGTCGTTCGTCAGCCCCATTCGCTTGGCGAAGTCTTCGAAGCCGCCGGGGCGATTCATGATCTTGAGCAAGTCAGCTTCCTTGTCGGGCGCGGCGTAAAGTTCTCGCATCGCCTCTCGACGTTCGGGCTCAACCTCCATCGAACTCCAGACCTTGTCGGCGGAAGGATCATCGACGCGAACCCATTCTTCGCCATTATGGATGCGATAGACCATCCGGTTGACGGCTTGAACATATACCTCGCGAAATAGGTCCGGAATTGGCTCGCCAATCAGCTTTGCCAGTTTCTCGCCCCTCTCATAGTCGATCGGCAACCCTTGATCCCTTGAAAGCCGGGGGAAGTCCTGCAGGGGCTGATTGGACGCGTCGTCAGACTTCGTGGAGCGGAATTTGAGCCATTCAGTGATCGTCACTTGGTCGAACTCCTGATTTTCGCTGGAATTATACCTACCGGACGTTGGATGTGGAGTCCGCGATGCCTCGTACCCGAGAGATTTATACGAGCAGATGGTGACCCGGCGACCGACTGGCCAAGACCAGAATCCCGCGTCGTCGGGGTTTTCTATTTCTGGGCTGCGGCGGCCTCAATTCGCAGGAGGCCTTTGATCTCGCTGCACCATATCAAGAATAGTTTGCAGCATTTGCGCAGCCTTCTGATTGGCCAAATCTCCCTTGGAATGTGCTCCTATTCCTTGGGCCAGCATGTCTGCGGCCTTATCGGTCGAGATAACGCCGCTCTCGATGAGCGCCCAAAAGGAGAACTGGGCCAGCGTAAACGCTGCGATTGCAGAGCTTTCATCTCAATATTGTTGTCTGTCATCAAAAACTCCCGTGCCGCAGCCACTTCCAGATCGGCGGTAACTTCGGCTTTTGTTTCACCGACACCGCCTTGTCCGCCACGATCTCGCATCATCGCCGCACCCAGGGCAAGAGGAACGATCAGATAGGGGACGATTAGGCGTGGCGGCACACTCCGAAAGGCAAGAGGCGGCAAGTCGTCGGCGTTTTGCCTTGCCCGCCTGGCCTGTCAAGCCTGGCGTAAATACCTTTTGTGAGTTTCGGTATGAGGCTTGCGAAATGCGGCGCGGAATCTTCGAAATCGCACCACCGCAGCATGTCACGCGAGGTTCGTTTCCGCCATTGCCGCTCCTGCTGTGCAGGTCTGGTGGACGGACAAACCTGTCATTGCGCAGGCCTGTGACACATTGCTCATTTTACCGGTAACCGCGTATCCTTAGCCTGAACTTGCGGAAATTTGCCGACCGGCTGAGGGCATGCACGAACTTATTCGCGATATAACGCTGTCCATCCTGTTTGCCTGGGGCCTCGGGCTGGCCGCTCATTTTTCCCTGCAACCGCTGATTCTGGCCTATCTGCTGGCCGGGTTCTTCATCGGACCATTCGGGATGGGATGGGTCAGGTCGCAGGAGTCGATTCAGGTCATCTCCGAACTCGGCCTGATCTTCATGCTCTTCATGATTGGCCTCGAAATCGACCTGAAGAAGATCGTTCGCGCAGGGCAGGTGATTGTGATCGCAGCTGGCGGTCAGCTCATCGGCGGCTGTCTCCTCGGCGTGCTGTTCTTCCTGGCGATCGGCTTACCTATTGGAAGCGGCGGTTTCGATGCGCTCTATCTCTGCATCGCCTGCGCGCTGTCCAGCACGGTCATCATCGTCAAGGTCCTTTACGAAAAACGCGAGCTCGATACCTTGCCGGGCCGCATCACGCTCGGCGTGCTGGTGCTGCAGGATATCTTCGCGATCCTGTTCCTGGCAGTCCAGCCCAGTCTCGACAATCTTCAGATTTCCATCATTCTGCTCTCGATCGCACGGGTCGGCGCGCTGGTGGCGACTGCGCTGATCCTGAGCCGTTATGTGCTGCCTTATCTGTTTCACCAGATCGCGCGGCGGCCGGAACTGGTGCTGCTCGGCGCGCTGGCGTGGTGTTTTCTGATCGGCGAGATTGCCGAACAGTTGCATCTGTCCCGCGAAATGGGCTCGCTGGTGGCCGGTGTGTCGCTCTCGACCTTTCCCTACGCGCTCGATGTCACCGCCAAAGTGACGACGCTGCGCGATTTCTTCATCACGCTGTTCTTCGTGGCGCTGGGCATGACCATTCCGATCCCGAACGGTTCGGTGATCGGGCTCGCGCTGATCATCGCGGGCTTCACGGTCGTGAGTCGTGGTATCACGACGTTCCTGCCGCTGTACCTGCTGAAGCAGGGACTGCGCGCCAGCCTGCTGCCGGCCATCAATCTGGCGCAGATCAGCGAGTTCTCGCTGGTCGTGATCCAGACCGGTGTGGCCGCGGGTCATATCAAGATGCAGACGGCCAACGCCGCCTCGTTTGCATTCGTGATGCTGGCAGTGCTGAGCACGTTCGCAATCGGGCGCAGTGATCAGCTGTCGCGGCTGGGCATCGGGTTCCTGAAGCGGCTTGGTTTGCGCGACCTCGACAGCACCGAATCCGGGGAGGGCGGACATGGCGCGGGAGGTCATGGCGAACCGCGCCGCATTGTCATTCTTGGATTCTTCCGCGCCGCCAGCGCGCTGCTGAGCGAGATCGAACGCCGGAACAAATCGCTGCTGGATCAGATCGGGGTGGTCGACTTCAACCCCGTGGTGTTCAGCACGCTCGCCACCCGCGGCCTGCGCGTCACCTATGGCGACATCAGCAATGTGGATACGTTGCTGCACGCCGGCGTCGGCAGCGCCGAGATCATCATTCTGAGCGTGCCGGATTCGCTGCTCAAGGGCGCCAACAACGAGAAGCTGGTGCGCCACGTCCGCTCGCTCAATTCGACTGCCAAGATCATCTCGACGGCGGACCTGCTGTCGGATGTCGGGGATCAATATGCCGCCGGCGCGGATTACGTGACCGTGACTCGACTGACTGACGCGCACGAGCTGTTTGCGGCGATCGAGGCCGCCGACAACGGGTTGCTGGCCGACAAGCGCGCCGAGACCGACGCGTGGCTGAGCGAGCGACGAGAGGTGCTGCCATAGGCCTTCCTTGGCGTAACGCCATGCGGATACATATATCGCTTATCGTATGACGCATTCCGGGCCTGTCGGTTGCGCCGCCGCTCGCCCGCGCATATTCCGCAAAAATGGACACCGGCTTTGCGATCAGAATACGCGCAAGTTATTGATTGAGAGCATTTTCTTCACGTGAACCGGATTCCACTTAGCCGGAAAATGCTCTAGGTCATACGAACCTCCGTCAAACGGGAAAACGCGTGCCATGCCCCATCCAATTCCGGAAGTCCTCCAGGCCTTTGCCAACGGCGAAATCGTCGTCGTCACCGACGATGACGACCGCGAGGGCGAGGGCGATCTGATTGTTGCAGCCTCGTTCTGCACCGCGGAGAAGATGGCCTTCATCATACGGCACACGTCCGGCATCGTTTGCGCGCCGATCACGACGGAGGATGCGCGCAGACTGCGGCTTGATCCGATGGTCGCGCATAATGAGTCCAATCATACCACGGCCTTTACCGTCTCGATCGATTACAAGCCCGACGGCGGCACCGGCATTTCGGCCGATGATCGTGCCTCCTGTTGCCGGGCGCTCGCCAATCCTAATGCCGGCGCCAGCGACTTCGCCCGGCCCGGTCATATCTTCCCTCTGATCGCGCGCGACGGCGGCGTGCTGTTGCGCTCGGGCCATACCGAGGCGGCGGTCGATCTCTGCAAGCTGGCTGGCCTGCCGCCGGTCGGTGTCATCAGCGAGTTGATGAACGACGACGGTACCGTGATGAAAGGTGAGCAGGTGGCGCGGTTCGCCGCCGCGCACAGGCTCAAGCATGTGACCCTCGCCGATATAATCGCATATCGTCAAGCGCGAGAGAAACTGATTGAGCGGGTCTCGGTATTTACGGCCGACAGCCCGATCGGGTCGCTGCAGGGTTACGCCTACCGTTCGCCGTTTGAGTCCATCGCCCATGCCGCGTTCGTCTATAACGGCATCGGCGACGGCAAGAATGTTCTGACCCGCTTCCACAAGCCCAATATCGTGCGCGATATTTTCGCCGGGCCCAAGCGCATGGAACTGGTGCTCGAGCACTTCAAGAAGGCCGGCAGCGGCGTGCTGGTGTATCTGCGGGACGGCGCTGCGGGGGTGCCGGTGGCGCCGCTCCCCGAAGACAAATCGGCGGAAGCCGATCGCAACAGGCAGTGGCGCGAGGTTGGCGTCGGCGCGCAAATCCTGCGCGATCTCGGCGTGACCTCGATCCGGCATCTGACGTCGTCGGCGTACGAATACAAGGGCCTCTCCGGTTTCGGCATCGAGATCGTTTCGAACGAATACCTTGAAAATTGATAGCCGTTGTCATTCCGCGCATGAGTACGCATGCGCGGCCGATGTGCGAATGATTCCGGGACCGCCTGCGGCTTGGACGAGATTATGAATGCCTGTCGTCGGCCAGAGGCGACGAGTGCGCGCATTCCGGAATCACGGTGGTTGTGACGTCGAATAACGGATATACTCGCCGTCAATCCGGCTTTGCCGATAGCGACATCTAAACGATGTGAAAGGATTGTCATGAGTGTTCGTCCGCAAAGCAAGGACAAACCCGTGCCGGTCAATTTCCAGTGGGACGATCCGTTCTTGCTGGACGACCAGTTGACCGAAGACGAACGCATGATCCGCGATACCGCGCGCGCCTATGCGCAGGACAAGCTGTTGCCACGCATCGTCAAAGCCTACCTGGAAGAGAGGACCGACCGCGAGATCTTCAACGAAATGGGCGAGCTTGGCCTGATCGGCATCACCCTGCCGGAACAATACGGTTGCGCCAATGCCAGCTATGTCGCCTATGGCCTCGTCGCGCGGGAGATCGAGCGTGTCGATTCAGGCTACCGCTCGATGAATTCGGTGCAGTCGTCGCTGGTGATGTATCCGATCTATGCCTATGGCGACGAAAATCAGCGCAAGAAGTACCTGCCCAAGCTCGCGACCGGCGAATGGGTCGGCTGTTTCGGCCTGACTGAGCCGGATGCCGGTTCCGATCCGGGTGGCATGAAAACCCGCGCCGAAAAGGTGTCGGACGGCTACCGGCTGACCGGGTCGAAGACGTGGATTTCCAACGCCCCGATCGCGGACGTGTTCGTCGTATGGGCCAGGTCGGCGGCGCATGACAACCAGATTCGCGGCTTCGTGCTCGAGAAGGGCATGAAGGGCCTGTCCGCCCCGAAGATCGACGGCAAGCTCAGCTTGCGGGCGTCCGTCACCGGCGAGATCGTGATGGATGGCGTGGTGGTGCCGGAAGAGAACCTGCTGCCGAACGTGTCCGGACTGAAAGGTCCTTTCGGCTGCCTGAACCGCGCGCGCTATGGCATCTCATGGGGTGCGATGGGTGCTGCGGAAGACTGTATGCATCGCGCGCGGCAATACACGCTCGATCGGAAGCAGTTCGGCCGTCCGCTGGCGGCCACGCAACTGGTGCAGAAGAAGCTCGCGGACATGCAGACCGACATCGCGCTCGGGCTTCAGGGCAGCCTGCGTGTCGGCCGGCTGATGGACGAAGGCAAGATGGCACCGGAGATGATCTCCATCGTCAAACGCAACAATAGCGGCAAGGCGCTCGATATCGCGCGGATGGCGCGCGACATGCACGGCGGCAACGGTATCCAGATCGAATATCACGTGATGCGCCACGCCGCGAACCTCGAGACCGTCAACACCTACGAGGGCGCCCACGACGTCCACGCGCTGATCCTCGGCCGTGCCATCACCGGCATCCCGGCGTTTTCGTAAACGTTCGTGTCCCGGACGCGATGCAGTGCCCTTGCGCTGCTTCGCAGAGCTGGGACCGCCAAGCGCCGTACTTCGCAATGGTCCCGGATCAGCAGCGCACCGCTACGCGCTGCGTTGCACCCGGGGCAACGGGTGGACCCAATTGAGCACAAGCATGACCGACACGGAAGACGACATCCCGTTCAACCGCGACTTTCCGCTGAAGCCGGGCATCGCGGAAGAAGTCGTGCCTGGCGTTAGGCGCGTGCTGTGCGACAATCCAAGCCCCTTCACCTTCACGGGCACCGTGAGCTACATCGTCGGCCGCGGCAACGTCGCGATCATCGATCCCGGCCCGGACAGCGAAGCGCACGCGAAGGCGCTGCTCGATGCCGTCAAAGGTGAGATCGTGACGCACATCTTCGTCACCCACACCCACAAGGATCATTCATCGAATACTGCGCGCATCAAGGCGGCCACCGGCGCGCCTGTCTATGCGGAGGGGCCGCATCGTGCCTCGCGCCCGCGCTTCGAAAGCGAAAAGCACAACCCGGAATCCGGCGTGGACCGCGATTTTCGCCCGGACATTCAGCTTCGCGACGGCGAGGTTGTGAGCGGCGACGGCTGGGCGCTGGAAGCCGTGACCACTCCGGGGCACACCGCGAACCACATGGCCTTTGCGTGGAAAGAACGAAAGATTCTGTTTGTCGGCGACCACGTCATGGGCTGGTCGACCTCGATCGTCGCGCCGCCGGACGGGTCGATGATCGACTACATGGCCTCGATCGAGAAGCTCTCGCGCCGCGACGAGCAACTGTATTTCTCCGGCCATGGTCCCGAGATCCGGGATGCGCCGCGCTTCGTGCGCGTTCTCGCGCGGCATCGCAGGGCGCGTGAAGCTTCGATCCTGCATCGGCTCGCGAAAGGCGAGGCCGACATTCCAACCATGGTTCGCGCCATCTATATCGGCCTCGATCCCCGGCTGTCCGGCGCCGCCGGCTATTCAGTGCTGGCGCATCTGGAGGATCTGGTGGCGCGCGGCCTCGTGCTCACAAATGGCGATCCCGTGATCGGCGGCCGCTACCGGCTAGATCACGATGATTTTGGATCGAATTGATCCAAAATCATGAACGTGACCGATACCAATATTTGAGAGCGGGATGCGGACGGAAAACCGCTGACACTTTTTTCATCCCGCTCGAGCGTGAGCCCTATCGCTTGACCGCCCCCTTGACGGGAGGCTTGGCCGGTGCCCGCGGATTCTTCACCGGTTTCTCGGCGTTGTTTTCGGCGGCCGCGTTGATGTCGTCGATCAGCTTGCTGACACGCGCGGCGTTGCTGCCAAGATCGTGTTCGAAATAACGCGACGACGAGCGGATATCGACCCGCGACCCATCGTCGTCCGCCGTGATGCGGATTGCGACGTCCTCGCGAAATCCCATGACAGGCGTTTTCGCGACCGCCTCGATATGGCCGGGCTGCCGCAGCTGTGGCGCGTGCTCGTCGATCACCAGCCATTTGCGCCGGGTTACGAGCCGGCGGACGATGTCGAAGGCGTGTTGGGCCGTGACGTCCAGTTCGACCGGTTCGATCTCGGGATAGGCGGCGCGTTGCTGTTCGGCGGAATAGAGGCCGGCATAGACAGCCGTGTTGGCACCGTCGGTGCCGCGCAGCCGCGCCAGCGCGTCGAATCGCGGCGGATTGATCGGATCTGTGGTGATATCGTGGATCGGCGGCAGCTTGCGATACTGCATGGCGAGGTATGCGGGATAGGCGAGGATCAGCACGTCCATCAGCAGCGCCGTCAGGATACGGCCTATGCCGCGCGAACCATCGTGCCAGAGTGCCACGAAGCCCGCGAACGCGACCAGGATCGACAGTCCGGCACAGACCAGTGCGCCGAAGAAAGTCATCAGCGCGGGCTTCATCTCGAGGAAGCCGAACCTGACGACGACAATGGATACCAGCGCCGCGACCGCCGAGAACGCCGCGATCCGCCGCGCCCAAGTGGCCAACGCGGAGAACGGCTCGGATTGATAAGGCGCGGAAAACCTGCGGGTCATTGGCTGCATTCTACCGGTTGACGGTCCGCTTGAGACCACGGTCCGGTTGCGAATTCAAGAGCAGACGGTTTCCGGTCGATCAAAGACAATGCGGTCCCGCCTATGCAAGGCCGGAACAGGTTGACCTCAAGCCGCAGCGTTCGGGAAGCGATAATCCTTAAACTGATCGCGTAGCGCCGTCTTCAGGATCTTTCCCGTGGCGGTATGCGGAATGCTGTCGACGAACGCGACGTCGTCGGGCATCCACCACTTGGCGATCTTGCCATCCATAAACTTGAGAATCTCCTCGCGGGTCACGCTCTCGCCTTCCTTGAGCTGGACGATCAGGAGCGGCCGTTCGTCCCACTTCGGATGGCGCAGGCCGATCACGGCGGCTTCCGCCACTTTGGGATGGCCAACCGCGAGGTTTTCCAGCTCGATCGACGAAATCCATTCGCCGCCAGACTTGATCACGTCCTTCGATCGGTCAGTGATCCGCATGTAGCCGTGCTCGTCAATGGTGGCGACGTCGCCGGTGTCGAAGAAGCCCTGTTCGTCGAGAACATTGTCCTTGACGCGGAAGTAGGCACCGGAGATGGCGGGGCCTCGCACCTTGAGCCGCCCGAAGGTCTTGCCGTCCCATGGCTGTTCCTTGCCAGCATCGTCGGTGATCTTCATTTCGACCATGAACGGCGCATAGCCCTGCATCTGCAGCACGTCGAGCTTGGCGTCGTCCTTGAGGTGGGTGAACTGGCCCTGCAATGCGCCGACGGTGCCGAGCGGCGACATTTCGGTCATGCCCCATGCGTGGCGGACCTCGACGCCCATGTCGTCGAACGCCTTGATCATCGAGCGCGGCATTGCCGACCCGCCGCAGATCACAACCTTGAGGTCCGGCAGCTTGAGGTTGTTCTTCTCCATGTGCTGCAGCAGCATCATCCACACCGTGGGCACGCCTGCGGTGTGGGTGACCTTCTCGGTCGACAGCAGGTCGTAGACCGATGCGCCGTCGAGCTTGGCTCCTGGCATCACCAGCTTGGTGCCCATTGCGGGTGCCGAGAACGCGATGCCCCAGCTATTGGCGTGGAACAGCGGCACGACCGGCAGCATGACGTCGCTCGCCGATGTACCGAGCGCGTCCTTCGAATTGGCCAGGAAGGAGTGAATGACGTTGGAGCGATGCGAATAC
>JBDTCP010000209.1:0-15879 GCA_039923555.1 Nitrobacter sp. | reverse complement strand
CCCGGGCGCTATTGACCCGCGCGGACTGGCCCCCTACACAGCGCGGCACGTGAGCGCGTAGCTCAGGCGGTAGAGCACGTGACTTTTAATCATGGGGTCGTGGGTTCGAGTCCCACCGCGCTCACCATTCAAATCCCTGCGGCCCTGTCGTTTTCTGCAGCTCAGTGACGCAAGATAGCTGGTGGTTGGCAACAATCGCGTGCTGGCAAACTCCTGTTCTTCCGTCGTTTCCTCGTTGGCGAGCATTCTGTCCGTCTCACCATGTCATCCGCGCATCGCATTGATTCTTGCGGTTAGTTCTCTGTGGATTGGTAACCACCTGTCAAAGTCTCGCCCCCTTAGCTGGTAGGGTCGCAGCCTCCCAACTTAAGGAGGTGCGATTTGGAAGAACGATTCGAAGTATTTCCCGACTCCTTCGACAACTGGATCGTCTGGGACTTGGATGAAGACGAGATCGCTGAGGCTAATAATCAGCCCCTACAGTTCCTCTCGGAGGAAAAGGGGCGCGCAGTCTGCTCACTGCTAAACGGGCTCATGTCAAAAATGGCCGCCTAAGCAAGGAACGTCGAACTCCAGCGGTGTCGGACTCTTCGGCCTGCAGATCGGTCATGAATACTCGATTGGCTTTCCGGCCGCCGGCCGCCATCGAGGGTGACCTGGCGATAGGATAGATCACCAGCCCACGGCTAGGCCCTTCGTTCTCTATTGGTTTTTTGTCGGTCGTCCTTTAGGAAAGACGGGTAGCTCCTGACTACCGGCCTGCCGATCGACGAGCGCGGCAATGGTTTCCGATGCAATCAACGCGTTTGGTGCGAGTGGCTTACCAACGACGTGCTCATCGATAAGCGCGAAGGCTTCATCTTCGGGCATTCCGCCGCCAATCAATCCAAGCGCGATGACGTTCTCCACATCCGTAGCCGAATAGACCTGTTCGAGAAAGCGCTGGTGGCAAGCCGCCGGGGTATCGCCGTATTGACCGGCTAGCGGTGCCCTGCCAATGCCGAGACGGGCAATCGTGACCATCCTCGCGACCTTCTTCAATTGCATTCCGCCTGCGATCATGGCGAGAACCTTAGGGTCATTCAAATTGAAAGTGCGAACCTCGCCGGCAAACTGAATCTGACGGGCGCAAGGGTTGACGCTGTGGTCGGTCATTCAAACCTCTTCGATTGCTTGGGTGATGTTGTTGGCGATCTTGCGACGTCACGTCACAGGGTCCCGTAGCTTGCCCGTATCGGGAGCCGTCCGAACTTAAACATATCAGGCGGTTCGCGAAGCAAGCCTTTTGGGCCGTGGATTTGCCATGGGGGCGAAAACGTCGTTATGGACCGCTGACCCGGCCCTGTCCAATTAGCATACCCCCAGAGGGGAATTAGGACAGTCCCTCGTGGGGGCTTGTTGTCAGATTTTGTGCTTTAGTGGTCGCCAATCCTTTTCTAGGGATTCGCTTCCGGCCTTGCGATAGCTTGCTGACCTTAAGCTTGATCGCCGCCTTCGGGGCTACCGCCCCGGCACCGGGGCGGGCGGTTTGTTGTTGAACGGACCGAACCCATGGGTGGTGTCGTCACCCGAGAGAACGGCTTCTCAGTGGGCAGGAACGGCTTCCGCAATCGCTGTATGAACCGGTTTGGCGTTCCTGAAGCCGAACCGCGAAAACGCGACGTAGAACGCGGCGATGTTCATCAGCGCCCAGACCACAAAGCCCAGGGTGTAGCTGCCCATAAGATAATTGCCGGCGGCCAGGATGGACGTCATGGTGAAGCCGCAGGCCGCGCCGGCGGCCTTGGCAAGGCCGCTGACCGCGCCGACGTGCTCGAAGTACATCGGGATCAGCTTGATGACCGCGGCCGCGGCGGCGCCGGACAGCAGCGCAAGCCCGTAAATGGCGACCAGTTCGAGGGTCAGTGAAATCTGCAAGGCCATGAGCACCGCCAGCGCCGACATCAAGCCGAACATCCAGCTCAGGAGGTTCAGCACATCGAAACGGTCGGAGAGCCAGCCGCCCAGCGGCCGGGTGATGGCGACGCAGACCACCAGCAACGGGGTATAAAACGCGGACGCGCTGGTCGGATTCACCTGCCAATGATCGACCAGATAGGTCGGCATTGTCGAGGCGAAGAACACCAGCGTGCCGAACGCCACCCAGTAGAGACCGGGCACCAGCCATACCAGCAGGCCCGAACGATACACGGCGAAGATCTCACGCACCGACGTATTCTTCAGCTTCCTGTTCGGCGGATCGGACGTGAAAAACATGTAGACCCCCGCCATCAACAGCGTGGGAATGGCGAAGATCGGGAATATCAGCCGCCAGCCGTCCGGCTCGCTCAGGTCCAGCACGCTGGTGATCAGGAACGTCACCCCCATCATGCCGACGGTGATTCCGATATTGCCTAAAGCAAAGAGGCCCAAGGCTGTCCCCTGCTTGGATTTGGGGTACCAGGACGAGACATGCGCGTTGCCGACCACGAAGGTCGCGCCTCCGAGGCCGAGCATCATTCCCAGAAACAGGAAGGAGTAATAGTTCTCGGCGAAGGTCCCGAACAAAAGGACGACGGAGAGGCAAACCAGCAAAAGCGTGAAAACCGTTCGCCCGCCGTATTTGTCCGTCCAGATGCCGAGCGGAATGCTGATGGCGGCGGCGAAAAGCGGCTCCATCGCAGCCAGAATGAGTACCTGGGTGCTCGTGAAATTGTACCATTCGATCAGAAAGGGCGCGAGCGCGGAAAACATTCCCCAAATCGCAAAACCGATCGCAAACGCCACGGTCGAGATGCACAATACCCTGGCATTACCCGGCGCTTCGGCCGTCACATCAGCCCCGACAACTGGATTTTCCACGACTGCTCCTAATAAAGGGATCGCGCTTGCACCAACGCATTAAACTCGGCTTCCGCATCCGCGCGGGACGGGCAAGCAACGCTCCCCTACGACATGCCATAAGCGCTCTTAGCAGCCTTCGGGTTAACTAGGCTACATAGTACCTCTTGGCGACGTTCGCGTCTATCAATTTCCGAAAAGCCACGATCATGCCCATTGTGCCGTCGCGCTTCGGCGCAAATCATCGCTGCTCCAAACGCTGAAAGGCCGTTAACGATGAAGCGTTCCGTTGTGAGGCCTTGAGCTTCGCCGTTACGACGAACGCCTCCAGCTTGTCATTCTCGGCACAATGCAAGTCCAACGATCGCGGGTCATGTCCCCGCTGCCGGCGCCGCCCGTTTTTTCTTTGAACCTTTATCATTCTGGCCGCACCTAAAATGGCTGGGGATTTTGAGGGCCCAGCGAATGGCGCAACGTCGCCGGGCGAACATATTCCGCTCAGGCGACGTTCTGCGTTGGCGGAATCCGATATCGGCGAACGATTCGGGTCCAACGTCCTGCCCGGGATGACTGAGCGGGCCAAGGTTGCAAGGCGGACAGCATCCGTCAGGCGGGTTTCCCCCCTCTCTGGCAGGCATTGAGGTTACTTTAAAGCTTTCGAGCCACACGGTGGGGTTCTCTTTTGAGAGCATTGCCTGCATAATGCGGCATGGCAAAAACAAAAGTGACTTTCAAAATTGTTCGGGTTGCAGACGACGACTGGAAAATTCTGGCGGACTATCCGGACAGCGAACAGCGCGAAATTACGGGTCTAACCAGCAAGGCAGATGCCGACGAATGGATAAACGGGAACCGCAAGGTCGCGTGGCTTCGCTCACAGGGCTACGCCAAGTAACCCGATTGCTTTCCAGCATATCAGCCTTGGCGACTGCCCGCGCAGGGCTTAGAGCGTACGCCCCACCAGACATTTTCCCGATGTTTTACCGGACGCTTAAAACACGCGTCGGAGGGTTTGATGCGACCATGGCCCCCTCCTCCGCCAAAAGCTCTTTCTAACGCGCGGTATTTTATCTGAGGGTTTGATTCACACGGTCACGACGGTCGGCGAATTGCCCGATAGTCATGGTGTCGAGTTTCATAAGAGCGCATGATCAGGAACCACGCGGTCGGAAAACGAACTCACAGAAGCTCTGCGACCAGAGAGTTTTTGGTCTGAGTCACGGATCGCGTTCAGCTTGTCGCGATTGGATTGTTTAGGATGCCGCTTCGATCTCATGATCGACGAGTTTTTTTAGCTGATATAGCGCGGTTTCTTCGTAAGACATATTCGGCATTTTTTTGATCGCTGGCACCGCAGCCGTGAAGTTCTTTGGGAACAGGTGGACAAAATCGTCACGCGGGTCGGCATCAAAGTCCGCGGTGTATATCTGTTTTTTACCACGGTATACGACGATTCCAGCGACTTGGTCCTCATTGCTCATCGTCGCACCTTTCGTTTCGTTTCAGTTTCTCTAGCTGGATCGTAGCGCCCTTGTCCAGATCGATCATGATTTCTTGCTCATCACGGCGGCGCGTTGCGTCTCTCCAATAATGGCAATCCACTCAACCGAGGCTTCGCTTCGATGCACAACAAAAAGGCGCGGTTACCCGCGGCGCCCTAAACTTGTCGCTGTCCTCGTTTCATTCAGCGCGGACCGCCTGCTCCGCGAACGTCACTAATTCGTGGATCAAGTCCTTCGCTTGGTGCACCGCCAAGCGAAGACCTTTTGTATCAGCAGTGGGAGTGGGAAACGAAACGTCGACTGCGATCATGTTCTCAAATCGACGGACGCTGATCTTGTGCCCCTCATGGTTACGGACAGGTTCGTGTTGCGCGTTGCGTTCAATCACGTCACGGATGTGCCGTGCGACTTCTAGCGCCTGACCCCAATTCAATTTGCTTTCGAAGCCGGGACCAAATTGCACGATGCAGCGCCAGTCGCTGGAGCGTGCACCAGCTTCCGTGATTAGGTGAAAGGGCAACTCAGTCATTTCGTCCTCGCTTGCATCGGAATCAACTGCACGAATTTCTTTCTCTTCGGATAGGCGCTTAAATGGTGATCGCATATTAAGACGGAACCGGCCTCAACAGCGCCTCAACCCATCGGCAATTCGGCTGTCGCGTTCCGCGCGAAAAAACCCAGCAGACAGACGAAATGACCGACGAAATCAGATACTAGCGTTACGTCCCGGCTTTGTTATGTTGGGGCGATTTTTGGAGGCGTTATGACACCTGAAGAAGTTGAAGTCATCGTTGCGAAGGCTCACGATAACCACTCCCGGATTGAAGAGGCAAAAGTGCCCTTGGATGTCGTCAAGGAGATCGTGGCCGAGAATGACATCGTCTGGGGCGTTTGGCACGACCCCCGACAGCCGGGCAATGCGGGGCTTTCCGTTATCAAGGGTCACGAAAAGCTTTCGCTCATTGCCGAAGGGGCAAGGCCTGAGAGCATAAAGTCAGATGCAATCCCATGTCTGGAAGCCGAGCAGGCAGAGTCCTTACGGCTCATGCTTGGAGACGGCCGCGCCGAAAACAAAAAAAGCTAAAGGAGGCGTCACCAGGTCTTTGTCCCGGATTCACTACTTGTCCTTTGCATCGAGAAACGCGCGGGCGGCTGCCAAATGATCGGCAGGATGCGGCTTCCCGGCGTGCCAGTCGTCGCACCACGAAATCCAGCGTCCGATCACCTTCTCCGCTTCCTTCAACCTGACTTCGGCGGCAATACGACGCCTGCCTTCCCTGCCAAGTAGCTCGCCGATCGATCGGTGAGAGAGATCCAGGGCAGTCCATTCCGCCGCAGCGTCACTGAGCGCTTTGGCCTGAGATTCGAGGAGGTCAGCGGCCGCTGCACAAGCCTTCGCGGCATCCTTCACAACGACACCGTGCCAGAGTTCAGTGAGGTTGCGCTGGTAGCCATCCTTGAGCATGTCGGCGTCTTGCCGCAATCTCTCCACCAACCCGGCCACGGCGTCGGCTGGATCATCAAGATCGGTCATAATCGCTCCATTCCTATGTCCGGCCGGCTGCCCGTCGTCATTATCGGACTGACAAAGGATTCCATTGCACACCAAACGCCGGTCCCCATACATGGTCTGTGCTTAGCTGCCCCAGTTGGTGAAGACGCCGACAGAAAGCTCCGCCCACAGCCACAGAATAATACGACGATAGTCGCGACTGCGATAAGCCGGTGCTTGCCCGCCTTGCGCCACCCCACGTCGAGCATAACGCCAGTAATAAATACAATGGCTCCCATGACCACGAAGTCAGAGGGGCTCCAATTCCACCCCTCGACGAACTGGTTGCCCAGTAGCGGTATGACCAATAAGGTCGCGACTATGAGCGCCACGCGGGCAATCCTGCCGCGCCGGCAAAATGGGCCAGTTCGCTTGCTGCTCCAAAATTCGCGGAAATTTTGCAGGTTGGGCATTTTCACCCCTCGTACCCCGCAGTTCCAATCCGCAAAGCACTGAATTTATTAACCAATTTTTGGTGCCGCTGGAACCAAATTATGGTTGGCGGATTAACCTTTTGACAAGCCTGACTTGCGAATTTGCATTGTCGCAAATTTTGAACACAATCTGCCGGGATAAGGCGGGGATCACGACATCGAGGATTTGATTCATGCGCGTTGCTCGCGTTCACGTTGCTCTTGTTTCATGTGTCCTGACGGCGGGGTTTGCCGCTCCGGCGCTCGCCCAGACGCCTTATGACGGGCTTTGGAACGTCAAAGTCGTTACCAAGACGGGTAGCTGCGACCCCGTCGCCCAGTACCCGCTGCTGGTCACCGATGGCAAGGTTTCTGCCTCCGGCGCTGACGTTACCGGCAGCGTAGGCCACCAGGGCCATGTGAAGGTGTCGATCGGTGGCGCTTACGCCAATGGCCAGCTCAGCGGTAATGCGGGATCCGGCAAATGGAACGGCGCCTCCGGCGGAATCCCCTGCAGTGGCCGCTGGGAAGCTTCGCGTCAGTAAACCGGGATAATAAGCAATGGGATTCGGGCCGACGATGTCACGAGGATTGTCCGCCGCGTGTGCCGTTGGCGCTGCGATGATGCTTTCTATTTCCACAAGTTACGCGGCCGGCCCGTTTGACGGTATGTCCGGCGTCTGGTCCGGACGCGGCACCATAGAGCTTGAGGGTGGCTCGACCGAAAAAATTCGATGCAGAGCCACCTACGCGGTGAGTAGCGACGGTCAGGGCCTCAATCAGAGCCTGCTGTGCGCCAGCGACAGTTACAAATTCGAGCTGAAGAGCGATGTGATTGCTAAGGGTGGAGTCCTATCCGGATCCTGGACAGAGACTAGCCGCAACGTCGGCGGAACTCTCGAAGGACACGCCGGCAACGGCCAGTTCAATGTCGATGTCAGCGCCCCCGCATTTACAGCGAAGCTCAGGCTGACCACGAAGGGCGACCAGCAGGACGTCGTCATCAAGTCGGACGGACAGTTCAGGGGCGCCAGGATCTCGCTGTCGCGTTCCTGATTTTTTCAAGCTCTTGTCGGCTTGGCTTTTCTTTTGAGGCCTCACGCGTCGGCGCTAGTTCGTTATGCCGTCAGGTTAGCGAAGGCCCGCTGCTGTACGCAAGGCAGCGTTGATCCGGTCCTGCCAGCCCGGTCCGCCCTTCTGAAAATATTCCAGAACGTCCTGGTCGATCCGCAGGGACACAAGCTCCTTGATGCCTGGCAACGCCGTCGTCTTCGGTGGAGCTTCGGCGACTTTCTTTGTCACCTGCTTGAATGCAGCCTCCGCCTCGGTGCGGGCATCGTTCAGCGTCCTTGGCCGTCTCGGTGGTTCTGCCATCGCCTCGTCCCCAGATGTTGTCGGCTGCCTGCGCCAATCAAATTCCCTCGAACAGCGCCGTCGAGAGATAGCGTTCCGAAAACGACGGGACGATGGCAAGGATCGTCCGCCCTGCGCTTTCGGGCCGCCTGCCGATGGCAAGCGCGGCGGCGATGGCTGCGCCGGACGAAATGCCGCCAGGGATGCCTTCACTGCGCGCGAGTGCGCGGGTGGTTTCCAGTGCGGTGGTGCTGTCGATCTTGATGATCTCGTCGATAACCGAACGATCCAGGATGTCAGGAATAAAACCTGCGCCGATTCCTTGAATCTTGTGGGGCGAGTGCTGGCCGCCAGACAAGACCGGGCTCTCTTCCGGCTCCACCGCAACGATCCGCAGCGCCGGCTTGCGCGGCTTCAAGGCCTGACCGATCCCCGTGATGGTACCGCCGGTGCCGACACCCGCCACGATATAATCGACGTTTCCGCCGGTATCGTTCCAGATTTCTTCGGCCGTGGTGTGTCGGTGAATCTCGGGGTTCGCGAGGTTCTTGAACTGCTGCGGCATCACGGCGTGCGGCGTGGTTCGCACCAGTTCCTCGGCCATGGCGATGGAGCCCTTCATGCCCTGCGCCGCCGATGTCAGAACGATTTCCGCACCCAGAAATGCCAGCATCTTGCAGCGCTCCGTCGAAACCGATTCCGGCATCACAAGTTTCAGGCGGTAGCCGCGTGAGGCCGCAACGAAGGCGAGCGCAATACCTGTGTTGCCAGACGTCGGTTCGATCAGAACAGTGTCGGCGTGGATCTTGCCGGCCTTCTCCATCGCGATGATCATCGCAGCGCCGATGCGGTCCTTCACGCTCGCGGCCGGGTTGAAATATTCCAGCTTGGCCAGAACAGTGGCGTTCACGCCGTGCTGCTGCGGCAACCTGCGCAACCGGACAGTCGGGGTGTCGCCGATCGTATCGACAATACTGTCGAACACACGGCCACGCCCGGGACGGAGCGATGCATTGGTATCTGACTGCGTATCCATGGCAACGTCCTTGGCTAACGGGTTGGAACAACAGTGCGCATCCCTTCAATAGGATCAGCCTGTACCTGGGAGCAAGCGCCTTGCAGCGACAATTCGCTGCACCGCAAAACCGGAGCCGCTCAAAACTAGCGGAGTGAATTTGACAACCGCGACCTCAACCAGGCGCGCGTCCCGGATGCGAATGTCAAATCCAAAACGCCACTAGCAACTGATACTGCTAGTGGTCCTTGGATTCTAACGTCCACAAAGACAATTCACTGCAACGGGATGCGAATTTAGAATTGGATCATTAGAATCATTAGAATCGTAAAAGGAACGCATTTGTGTTGCGACATCGTCAAATATCGCGGTGTATGGTTCGACCAGATCAACGCTCGAGGAGGTCACGATGCCAGCGATTGCTGAAATCCCGCCGACCGCAATACCTCGTTCCGCAGCGCGCGGAAGGGATCTACCGATTTGTCCGGTTTGCGCGGATACCATGATCGCGGCGGAAGCGTCCGCGTATATATCGGATAGCGTCATCAGCCATCTTTGGAGTTGCGATACCTGCGGTTACGGATTCGTGACCAAGCATGTCGTCCAGCGCATTGCCTGCACTGACACAGTGCCTGCACTGACGCACTGTCATTCAACGCAACCGGACGTCAACGCGCGGTAATATCGCCGCGCGCCCAGTCCTCACGTGTCCGTTCACGAAATTGCTGAAAGATACCCCCGGCGATCGCCGTCCGCATGGCCTGCATCAGGTTCTGGTAGTAGGCGACGTTGATCCCGGAGAGCAGCATTGCGCCCAGTGTTTCGCCCGACCGCACCAGATGATGCAGATAGGCCCGCGAATAGGTTCGCGATGCCGGCCATGAACTCTCCTCGTCGAGCGGACGCGGATCGTTGGCATGGCGCGCGTTGCGCAGGTTGATCTGGCCGAAGCGGGTGAAGGCCATGCCGTGGCGTCCGTTCCGTGTCGGCATGACGCAATCGAACATATCGATGCCGCGCGCCACGGCTTCCAGCAAATCGTCAGGTGTGCCGACACCCATCAGATACCGCGGTCGGTCCTGCGGCAGCGACGGCGCCGTTTCTTCGATCATCGCAAGCATGACGGCTTGTGGTTCGCCGACCGCGAGACCGCCGATGGCATAGCCGTGAAAACCGATCTCGGTCAGCCCGCGAGCACTGGCATGACGCAGCCCGGGACTGTCACCCCCCTGAACGATTCCGAACAGCATATGGGCGGCGGGCGCCCCCTCGAAGGCGCGCTTGCTGCGCTCGGCCCAGCGCAGTGAGAGCTGCATGGCGCGCTCGATATCGCTGTGTTCCGCCGGCAGACGCACGCATTCGTCGAGCTGCATTGCAATGTCGGACCCCAGCAACCGCTGCACCTCAATGGCGCGCTCCGGCGTCAGCTCGATCGCGGCGCCGTCGATGTGGGATCGAAAGGTCACGCCATGTTCCTTGACCTTGCGTAACTGCGCCAGCGACATCACCTGGAAGCCGCCGGAATCCGTCAGCATCGGCCCGTCCCAGGTGGTGAATTTCTGCAAGCCGCCGAGTTCGGCGATTCGCTCGGCACCCGGCCGCAGCATCAGATGGTAGGTGTTGCCGAGCACGATGTCGGTCGCTGCGTCACGCATCTCACGCCAGTGCAGGCCCTTCATGGCGCCCTGCGTCCCGACCGGCATGAACGCCGGCGTTCGTACCGCGCCATGCGACGTGGTGAGAATTCCGGTACGAGCCTCTCCGTCCCGGCCGAGAATCTCAAAATGGTTGGCGATGCTCATGCGCCGGACTTGCCCGGAAACAGCAGGCAGGCGTCGCCATAGGAATAGAACCGGTAGCCCCCGGCGATGGCGTGGGCATAAGCCTGCTTCATGGTTTCGAGGCCGCTGAAGGCCGAGACCAGCATGAACAGCGTCGAGCGCGGCAAATGAAAATTGGTCATCAGGATATCGACAGCACGAAAGCGATAACCGGGGGTGATGAAGATCGCCGTTTCGCCCGTGAACGGCGCAATCTTGCCGTCATCACCGGCCGCGCTCTCCAGCAGCCGCAGTGATGTCGTTCCGACCGCGAGGATCCGGCAGCCACTCGCCCGCGCCGCGTTGAGCGCATCGGCGGTCGCAGCGGAGATCTTGCCCCACTCCGAATGCATGCGATGTGCGGCGGTGTCATCGACCTTGACCGGAAGAAACGTGCCGGCGCCGACATGCAGGGTCAGCCGGTGAAGGCCCACGCCGCGTTCGCGCAGCGCCGCTTCCAGCTCCGGTGTGAAGTGCAGCCCCGCGGTCGGCGCGGCGACCGCGCCTTCGTTGACCGCGAACATGGTCTGATAGTCGGTCGCATCGCGATCGTCGGGCGCACGCTTCGAGGCAATGTAGGGCGGCAACGGCGGCGAGCCGAGATCGGCAATGGCCTGATCCAGCGTCGGCCCGTGAAACGAGAAAGCGAACGTGACTTCGCCCTCTTCGCCCTTGCTTTCGACCTGCGCGTCGAGATGCCCGAGGAAGCACACCCGCCCCTCGTTGCCGAACCGAACGACATCACCCGCCGTGAGCTTCTTGGCCGGCTTGACCAACGCGTTCCACCGCGAGCCGTCGAGCCGTTTGATCAGCGTCGCTTCGATTTTCGGCTCGGCTTCCCGGCCGATGCGGCGGCCATGCAACTGCGCGGCAATGACCCGGGTATCGTTCACCACGAGTTGGTCGCCGGGCCGAAGCCACTGTGGCAGATCGCTCACCTGTTGATCATGCAAGCCTGATCCCGGCTGCACCACGAGCATCCGTGCGGAATCGCGCGGGCTCGCCGGACGCAGCGCGATGCTCTCGGACGGCAGTTCGAAATCGAAGAGATCGGTGCGCATGGCTTCATCCGTCATTGCCGGCTCGACCCGGCAATCCATCTTCTTCGAAAGACTCTTGTGAAGATGGATGGATGCGCGGGTCAAACCCGCGCATGACGGGTGTCAGCGTTCACGCCGCATCGGCAGCCATACGTGCCTTGACGATTTTATCGGGGTTTTGCACCGGCTCGCCGCGCTTGATCTTGTCGACGTTCTCCATGCCTTCGGTCACCTTGCCCCAGACGGTGTACTGGTTGTTCAGGAAGGAGGCATCGTCGAAGCAGATGAAGAACTGGCTATCGGCCGAGTCGGGGCTTCCCGCGCGCGCCATGGATGCCGTGCCGCGCACGTGCGGCTCCTTGTTGAACTCGGCCTGCAGTTTCTTGCCCGAGCCGCCGGTCCCGGTGCCCTGTGGGCAGCCTGTCTGCGCCATGAAGCCATCGATCACGCGATGGAAAACGATACCATCGTAGAAGCCCTCACGCACCAGTTCCTTGATCCGCGCAACATGACCGGGAGCCAGATCAGGACGCATTTCGATCGTCACGGGTCCCTGCGTGGTTTCAAGGATCAAAGTGTTGTCGTTGTCAGCCATGCTCTCTTCTCTTTCGGTTTGGGATGGGCTCGTCGGTCATCAAATCGGATGGTGAAAGGGCGGCCCGCAATCGCCTCTCCCATGCCGTGGGTAAACGGTATCGGAACGCAGCGCTGCAATGCTTGCATCACGGCCGTCCGATAGACGATGCGATCATCGTCCGTTGCGCTGCGCGTCTCATAGGTGATCCGGGGATGTCCCAGGAGGCTGCCGTCGCGCTTGAAGGTGAACTGCACGGTGATTTCCATGCCTGCATTTCCGCTCGGCAAGGCCGGTGGCTGCCAGCATCGCTTCAACCATGTGGACATGGCGGCCAGGTTGGGAACTTCTTCACCCTGAGCGATCGCGTGCCCCGATCCAAGGCTTCCGGCGAGGATGAGCCAGATCGCAACCGGGATGGCCAGCCTATTCATGATCCGCATTCACTTGATGTCGGAGGCGACCTGAACCTTCAGCATCTTGTCCGGATCGGTCACGCTGCCGCTTGCCGAGCCGGATGGCGCCTTCTTCAGCTTGTCCACCACATCCATGCCTGAGACGACATCGCCGACCACCGTGTATTTCCCGTCGAGAAAAGACGCCTCGGCAAAGCAGATGAAGAACTGCGAGTTCGCCGAGTCCGGACTTCCTGCGCGCGCCATGCCGACCACACCTCGCTTGAACGGCACATTGGAGAACTCAGCCTTAAGGTTCGGGTATTTCGATCCGCCGGTGCCGTTGAAATTCTGGCCGTCACCGGTCTGCGCCATGAAGCCATCCATGACGCGATGGAACGGAACGTTGTTGTAAAAGCCGTCACGGGCGAGTTGCTTGATACGCTCGGCATGTTTGGGCGCGATGTCGGTCCGCAGCTTGATGACGATGGGGCCCTTCGTGGTGTCGATCACGATCGCGTTCTGCTTGTCGAGATTGGCCGGCAGCGGCTGGGCGAAAGCAGGAACCGCGAACATCAGCGCGGCGACGAGGCCAAGGATTCTAATCATGACAACTCCGGATCAGAGGAAGGCCGGTTCACTCAACCGGCGAATTTTTTGTCTTGAGACTTGATGCGACCGATTGCGGAACGAAAGCTGACACATCGCCGCCCATGGCTGCGATCTGGCGCACCAGTGTGGCCGTGATCGGGCGGACGCCCGGCGAAGCCGGGATAAATACCGTATGCACGCCGGGGGCCATGGTCTCGTTCATGCCGGCGATCTGCATTTCATAATCGAGATCGGTGCCGTCGCGCAGGCCGCGGATCATGATCGTGGCGCCGGCCTTTTGTGCGGCGGCAATCGTAAGATCGTCATAGGTCGTGCAGTCGAAGGCGCACCCGGCTTTAACGGCAACCGGCGTGAACACCGACCGCACCATCTCCAGACGCTCCTCGGTCGAGAATAGCGGCGTCTTTTTCGTATGAACGCCGATGGCAACAATCAACCGGTCGCACAGGACGACGGCGTGCCTGACGACATCGAGATGGCCGTTGGTGACGGGGTCGAACGATCCGGGATAGAGCGCGACGCGGGGCATTGCCTCGTCTAGCGCGGCTGTTGAGAGGCCGCAAGCGAGGCGGGTTCCACGATCAGCGCTGCCGTTGCCAATATTTATTTTCCGGCGTCGACCGAACCAAATCAGGGGTCTGCGCGTCTTATCGACAGGGTAGCGAGATCGCTGAAATCATTGCTGATTCCGCCATTCTGTTTCAAACGACAAGTTAGACGAAACAATTCTTCCGCCGATGAAACCACTTTCCGGATGACGCGAAGACATCACGAAACCGGGGCCGGCTATCGATCTAGCCAACCAAACGGGCCGCCAAGCCGCAAATGGCAGGCCCAAACCACAGGGGACCGTCATGATAAAGGCTCTTTCCGCAATCGCGGTCGCAGCGTTCATTGCAACCGCCCTCACCATTCTCCCGGGTTTTGCTCCGCAGGTTTCAGCCAGCACGCCGGCCCCGCTCGCCAAGAGCGACCGTCTTGACATCCGTTCCGTGGACTGCTCGCAGCAGGCCTGGCCCAATTTTGAAGCCTCCTGCCTCCGTACCG
Source organism: Nitrobacter sp. (assembly GCA_039923555.1). Lineage (GTDB taxonomy): Bacteria > Pseudomonadota > Alphaproteobacteria > Rhizobiales > Xanthobacteraceae > Nitrobacter. The sequence goes on along the minus strand of JBDTCP010000209.1, from coordinate 1,736 downwards.
CGGGTTCCAAGACGACAGTTCGTGAAGCTCGCCTGGTGACGTCAGAACATCGCTAACCCGATTTTTCAACCTCCAGCTTTCGAACCTCCAAGCAAAGCCGCCCGTATGCCCACGGGCGGCTTTTGCTTGGCTAGAGCGTTTTACGCTTGGACGGAAACATCTCGATTATCCGTCATTGCCGGGCTGACCCGGCCATCCATCTTTCCCGGAAGAAGATGGATGCGCGGGGCAAGCCCGCGCATGACACAGGATTTGATTGATTCCGTGTTCGGCTTAAGACAATCGCACTATCCGCCGTTGCCGTTGCCGTTCTCTTCTTCGCCGATGTGCTCGACCGAGACCACGTGCTCGTCCTCGGCAGTGCTGAAAACACGCACCCCCTTCGAAGCGCGGCTTGTGGTCCGAATCCCCTCCACAGGGACACGGATCAATTGGCCGCCGTCGCTCACCAGCATGATCTGATCGCCTTCCTCCACCGGAAATCCTGCGACGAGGTGGCCGATTTCAGCCAGCTTGGTCGGATCGCTGGCGCGGATACCCTTGCCGCCCCGCCCGGAAACCCTGAACTCGAACGACGATGATCGTTTACCGTAGCCTTGGGCTGTAACGGTAAGCACGAACTGCTCGGCGCCTCCCAACTGCGCATAGCGTTCCGGCGAGAGCGAGACGTCGGTATGTGCGGCCTCCTCGGCTTCCGGCGTCGCCTCTTCGGGCTCGAGGTCCTCGCCGGTCGCGGCGCGGCGGATTGCGCCAGACTGTTTCAGGTAAGCAGCGCGTTCGGCCGGCGTCGCATCGAAGTGATGTAGAATCGACAGCGAGATCACCCGGTCTCCGGACGCCAATGCAATACCCCGTACGCCCATCGATGTCCGACCCGAAAACACGCGCACGTCGGTCACCGGGAAACGAATGCATTGGCCGCCGGCGGCGGTCAGCAGCACGTCGTCGCGCTCGGTGCAGATCTGCACATCGACGATTGCCTCGCCCTCGCCGAGCTTCATCGCGATGATGCCAGAGCGCCGGACATCGACGAAATCGGAGAGCTTGTTGCGCCGGACTGTGCCGCTGGTGGTCGCGAACATCACATCGAGGTTGGCCCAGGACGATTCATCCTCGGGTAGCGGCATGATGGTGGTGATGCGCTCGCCCTGTTCGAGCGGCAGGATGTTGATCATCGCCTTGCCGCGGCCGTTCGGCGGCGCGAGCGGAAGTCGCCAGACCTTTTCCTTGTAGACCTGACCGCGAGACGAAAAGAACAGCACCGGCGTGTGGGTGGACGCCACGAACAGCCTCGAGACAAAATCCTCCTCGCGAGTCTGCATGCCGGCGCGGCCCTTTCCGCCGCGCTTCTGCGAGCGATAGGTCGATAGCGGCACCCGCTTGACGTAGCCGGCGTGCGAGACGGTCACGACCATGTCCTCGCGCTGGATCAGGTCCTCGTCTTCGACTTCACCTTCCTGCTCGATGATCACGGTCTTGCGGGGCGTCGCGAACTCGGACTTCACGGCCGCCAGTTCGCCCTTGATGATGGCCTGCACGCGAGCGCGCGAACGCAGGATATCCAGATAATCGGCGATCTCGACGGCGAGCTTGTCGAGTTCTTCGGAGATTTCCTCGCGGCCAAGCGCAGTCAGGCGCTGCAGGCGCAGATCGAGAATGGCCTTGGCCTGCTCCATCGACAGCCGGGCCGTGCCATCTTCATTGAGGCGATGGCGCGGATCGTCGATCAGTGTGAT
>JBDTCP010000208.1:0-5779 GCA_039923555.1 Nitrobacter sp. | reverse complement strand
CGTTCGATCGGATTGGCCTCAAAGCGTGCGCCCGTGCTCTCGTCGCGATCGGCGAACTGTGCAGCGACCAGCGTCTCGCCGCGCCGCGCTTCGGTGTAGGCCGCATAAAGCCGTTGCAGCGCGTGGGACACGCCGGGGCACAGTTCAGCGAGATCGCGCAGTTCTTGCTTGGGTACATCGATCTGGCGGAACAGCGGATCGGAAAAGATCTCATTCAGTTCTGCAAAGAAGCGGTCCTCGTCGGCGGTGGCGAGGTCGCGCAGGTCGAGGTCGTAGCTTTCTGCGAGACGAAGCAGGATCTGCGCGGTGACCGGGCGCTGGTTGCGCTCGATCAGGTTGACGTAGCTCGGCGAGATGCCGAGTCCTTCCGCGATCTGGGTCTGCGACAGCCCGAGTTGCTGGCGGATGCGCCGGAAGCGCGGACCGACGAAGAGTTTTTTGCCTGAGGCGGGGGCCATGTCTACGCGCTTTTTATGACAAATTTGACAACTTGACAATTAAGATATGTACATATGTTACATGATATCACCATTTAAGATCAAGTCATCTATACGAACTGATCCGTTTGGCGTTGTATATAGGTCACGTTTTGCAACGCAATGTCATGAATGTGCATGGGAGAAAATGATGACTAGGACCTTTGAGCAGCTCGTTCCAGCCCCGGAGGGCCGTTTTGAGGGGATCAGCCGTCCCTACAGCCCGGCAGAGGTCGAACGGCTGCGCGGCACCGTGGAGATCAAGTACACGCTGGCCGAAAAGGGCGCGAACCGTTTGTGGGAATCGCTGAAGACGGAGCCCTACGTCAATTCGCTTGGCGCCGTCACTGGCAACCAGGCGATGCAGCAGGCCCGCGCCGGTCTGCCCGCCATCTATCTCTCCGGCTGGCAGGTCGCCGCCGACGCCAACACCGCAGGCGCGATGTATCCGGATCAGAGCCTCTATCCGGCCAACGCCGGTCCTGAACTCTGCCGCCGCATCAATCGCACCTTCCAGCGCGCCGACCAGATCGAGCATTCCGAAGGCGGCGCCAAGATCGACTGGTTCGTGCCGGTTGTGGCCGACGCGGAAGCCGGCTTCGGCGGACCGCTGAATTCGTTCGAGATCATGAAAGCCTACATCGAGGCGGGTGCCGCCGGCGTTCACTTCGAGGACCAACTCGCGTCGGAAAAAAAATGCGGCCACATGGGCGGCAAGGTGCTGATCCCGACCGCGGCGCATGAGCGCAACCTGATCGCGGCACGTCTCGCCGCCGACGTTTGCGGTACCCCAACGTTTGTGCTGGCGCGCACCGACGCGGAGAGCGCCAAGCTCATCACCTCGGATATTGACGAGCGCGACCACGAGTTCATCACCGGTGAGCGGACAGCGGAAGGTTTCTATCGCCTCAAGCCCGGCACTGGCCTCGATCACTGCATCAAGCGCGGTATGTCGTTCGCGAAATATGCCGACCTGTTGTGGTGGGAAACCTCGAAGCCGGATCTCGATGGCGCCCGCAAGTTCGCGGAAGCCGTGAAGAAGGTCTATCCGAACAAGATGCTGGCCTACAACTGCTCGCCATCGTTCAACTGGGAAGCCAATATCGATAAGGCCACGATCGCAAAATTCCAGAAGGAAATCGGCGCGATGGGCTACAAATTCCAGTTCGTCACGCTGGCGGGCTTCCACTCGCTCAACCACGGCATGTTCGAATTGGCGCGGGGCTACAAGGCCGAAGGCATGGCGGCATATTCCCGCCTGCAGCAGGCCGAGTTCGCATCCGAGCAGCACGGCTATTCGGCCACGCGCCATCAACGCGAAGTCGGCACCGGCTACTTCGATCTGGTCTCGACCACGATCACCGGCGGCCAGTCGTCGACGACCGCGCTTCACGATTCGACCGAAACCACGCAGTTCAAATCGCATGGGTCGGAGATCAAAGCTCAGGCGGCTGAATAAAGGAGGCTCTTATGGCTGGCAGCAATTTCTGGGTGATTGGCGGCGAATTCGGGTCGATGAACTTCCACAAGCTCGTGGAAGGCTCGGCTCAGGTGCAGGGTCCGTTCAAGACGCGGAAGGAGGCCGAGGACGCCTGGAAGGTGGTATCCGAGGAAAACCGACACCGCGCCGGCGTGCGCTTCTCCATCGTGGAAGAACCGAACCGCATGGCGAGTTGACGCGGCATTTCAAAGAAGAAACGTCCAAGGAGACGGACGGCCCTGCCCGGGAGATCGGGCGGGGCCGTTGTTCGTTTGGGGACAGGGATTTGCGGACCCGCTTCGATGCAGGTTGTGCGTATTATAAGCCTTTGGAACTAAACGGCCTTTGCTCGGAACAGGGTTACTGTTAAGTTAACGACGGATCGTTGCTGGAAGAGCTATCGATGTCGGACGCATCGAGTATGGGAACGAGTATGGCAGAAGCCGCGAAGCCGATGCGACTGCGCGACGCGCTGCGGCAGGCGCGGATCGAGGCTGCCGATCGCACCGGCGTTGTCGTCGATCTGCGCGACGCGGAAGTGGCGCGGCTCGAGATCTTGAACGAGGCGCTCGATCCGCTGTTCGCGCAGGTGCCGGATCAGGTCGACCTGTTTGATCGGGGCATCAGCCAGGGAGACACGCCGCGGCTTTGGATCGACGTGGTCGCGCACATCCTGATGGGTCGTGACAAGCGCATGTACCGTTTCGTGCAGGACACCCGCTATGGCCGGATCGTGCTCGCGGAATCCCATGACGTGGCCGCGATCGTCAATGCCGCCACGGACTATGTCGCGCGCCGGATGATCGAACGGGAGCATGCGCTGAGGACGACACCGCTGCCGGAGCAGGCGGAGGCGAAGGAGAGGCCGCGCGGCGGCGGCTTCTGGATGTTCGCATTCGGATTCATCGTCGGCGTCGCCGCGCTGTTCGGGTTTGCGCTGTTTGCGGCGCTCAGAAGTTTGTGACGCGCTCCACTATGATCGAGGCGCGAAGACTCATTTCCCCGCCGGCGATACCCGCAAAATCCGCCCGGCAGAGCTATCGGTCAAAAGCCATAGTGCGCCGTCCGGCCCTTGTCTGACGTCGCGGATGCGCTCGTTGAGGTTTTGCAGCAGTCGTTCCTCGCCGACGACGGTATTGTCCTTGAGCGAGAGTCGCACCAGCAGCTTTGCCTTGAGTGCGCCTGTGAACAGGCTTCCCTTCCATGTCGGAAACAGCGCGCCGGTGTAGAACGCCATGCCGGAGGGCGCGATCGACGGCACCCAGTATTTCACCGGCTGCTCCATGCCATCCTTCGCGGTGCTGTCGTGAATCTTCGCGCCGTTGTAATCGATACCGTAGCCGATCACCGGCCAGCCGTAATTCCTGCCCTTGCCGATGATGTTGACTTCATCGCCGCCGCGCGGGCCGTGCTCGATCTCCCAGAGATCGCCGGTCGCGGGATTGAACGCGAGGCCTTGTCCGTTGCGGTGGCCATAGCTCCAGATTTCCGGACGCGCACCGTCGCGGCCCACGAACGGATTGTCCGGTGGCACCGAGCCGTCGGGCGCGATGCGGATGATCTTGCCGTTGTCGGCGCCAAGATTCTGCGCCTCGTCGCGCGGAGCGAAATGGTCGCCGAGTGTGACGTAAAGATCGCCGTCGCCACTTTGCGCAATACGGCAACCATGATTGGCACCGCCGCCGGGACCGGCTTGCGTGAAGACCACCTTCACCTCGTCAAGCGCTGTGCCATCCTCTTTCAGCCGTGCCCGTGCGATAGCGGCGTTGCCGCCGCTGTCTGCGGAGTAACAGAAATAAAGTGTGCGATTGGTCACGAAGTTGCGGTCGAGCGCCACATCGAGCAGACCCGCCTGTCCACCGGCATAGGGCTTGGGCACGTCCTTCAATGGCGGCGACAACACCCCGTCCGGCGTGACGATACGCATGCGCCCCGGCCGTTCGGTCACCAGCATCCGGCCGTCCGGCAGGAACGCAAGGCTCCACGGATTGACGAGGCCGCTGGCAACGGTCTGTATTTCGAGCTGCCCGGCCGACGATGTGAATGACGCACTTTGACCGCGCGTGCCAGTCGCGATGACGAAGGAGGTCGTCAGCACCGCGATGGCCGCACTCAGCGTGGCCGTAACCCACACGATCGGTGTCTTCATCGAACGCTCCCTGTCGTCGAGCGGATGGCCATGCATGCAGACGCAGATGCCCGTCAAAAGATAGCGAAGCAGGGCCAGAGCGTTTTTCCGGCTAAGTGGAATCCGGTTCGCGTGAAGAAAATGCTCTCAATCAACTGGCGCGCATTCTGATCGCAAAACCGGTATTCACTTTTGCCGAATACGCGTTAGCTGCAGAAAACTGAAATGATCTATTCAGGTCGGGATCGGCATGGCCATCGCGACCTTGATCGATATCACCGCGAATGCCAGCGTAAGGCAGACAGTGAACGCCGCAATTGCCAGCGAGGCGGCAACCGCATTGGTCAGGCGCGCGGAAGCGACTCGCGTAACGCGTCCTTCGAACCCTCCGCTGGTGCCCTGCGACCGCATGGCAAATCAATTCCTTCAAAGGGCGGGCGAATCACCCGCAGCGCAAGAATCTTTCACCAACCGCGGGCGGGATTGGGGCGGCAGCCGACTCAAAAATGTCTAAAAGGAGGCGGAACCGGGTGCCGTCTCCGCTATCTCTGAAGTCCTCCCCATGATTCACCGAAAGCGTCTCGCGTCCGGCGTCCAGATCAGGCTTGGGCGGCGATGCCGGTCACGGCAAGGCCTGAAGGAGCCGTCTGTCCATCCATGCTTACGAAGCCGGGCTCCTGTTCAACCCGCCGCAGCCAGGCCCGGATCGAGGAGAACGCCGCGAGGTCGAAGTCGCACTGATCGGCGACATGAGTGTAGGCGTAGAGTGCGATGTCGGCGACGGTGAACTGGCCGGCGGCAAAGAAGTCATGGATCCTGAGATGATTCTCCATGACCTGAAGCGCCGCGTAGCCGCGCTCCATCCAGTCTTCCAGCGCATGGGTCTGGAGATCGCGGCCGCCCTTGACCAGCGACAGCCAGAAATAGGCCGCGCCAAGGTTAGGCTCCAGCGCATGCTGTTCGAAGAACATCCACTGCAGCGCCTCGGCGCGCTCGATCCGGGACTCTGGCGCCAGCGACGTTCCGACCGCGACGTACCAGAGGATCGCGTTGGACTCCGCAAGATAACGCCCGTCGGCGACCTCGAGCAGCGGCACCTGGCCGCTGGGATTTTTCGCGAGAAACTCCGGCGTGCGGCTTTCGCCGCGCAGGATGTCAATCTCGACGGCACGATAGGGCATGTCAAGGAAGGCCAGCGCAAGGCGAACCTTGTAGCTGTTTCCCGAGCGCTGCATGGAATAGAGCTTGTACATGCGGAAATGATTCGTCCGTTTCGCGACCGAAGGCGGTCTTGTTGACTGGCGACAAGGCTAACAATGATGCCGACAACGCTAGGCCGCAAGTCCCAAGAACGCTTTAATCGTTCAAAGCACGGTAATAGCTGAATGCCGTCGCTGCATCGCACGCGCGAGGGCTAGTCATGCTGTCAGACGCAGAAGCGACGATTACATGTGCGCGAGTCAATGATTGAGCCGACCGGCTCGCGCAGGTCGAACGTTGCGCGGCGCAAGACCAAGACGTAGACCATGATCAAGACGGTCAAGCCCAGCGGTATATCCGTCACCCCCGCAATGGAGCGCGCAAGCAACGGCGCAATCCATGCCGCCGCCAGCACGCTGACTTCGAAATCGCGGAAGCCGCGGGCGAACCCCAAGCTTGTCATGAATGCGATCGCCGGCGCGGCGATCGTCAGGT
>JBDTCP010000207.1:0-7496 GCA_039923555.1 Nitrobacter sp. | reverse complement strand
GCGCCTTTCAGCACGCCATCGACCAGCCTGCGCCAGTCGTCGGACGTGGCCGGCGCAAAATCAGCGGCCAGCGGCAGATCGGAAATGACGTCGTCGGGAGCAGCGGGCATTCGGGCGTTCGTTTCCGGGGTTGTTCACTGCAAAATGCCATGGGGCAGCGGACAAGCCAAACGGTTGTTTGCAGCTGGAATCCGCCAACGGGTGTGCAAAAACTCCGCCCCGGTCTGCCCGGAGTTCGCCGCACCGGATTCGCGGCAAAAACGAAATAGAGTCCGATCAGTCGAGATCGGGCAGGCGCTCGATTCCGGCGGTCGATACCCCGGCCAGCGCTGCGGCCGGCGTGCATCCCGCAATCACGCGATCCGGCGCGATTTCCGCAAGCGGAACCAGCACGAACGCACGCTCGAACAGGCGCGGATGCGGCAACGTCAACTCAGGCTTGTCGAGAACGACATCGTCATAGGCGATCAGATCGAGGTCCAGCGTACGCGGACCCCAGCGTGTTTCCTTGCTGCGGTCGCGGCCGAATTTCTTCTCGATCTTGTGCAGCGTGAACAGCAGCGCATGCGGGTCGAGGCTGGTGTCGATCTCGATACAGGCGTTGATGAAGCGGTCCTGGTCCTCATCGCCCCATGGCGGGGTGGCATAGTCGGACGAACGTGCAACGAGCGCAGCCTGCGCCATGCCGCAGATGTTGCTGATCGCTTTGCGAAAGGTGTCGCGGACATCGCCGATATTGCCGCCGAGCGCGATCAGAACGCTGGCCATGCGAAACCTATTGCCTGCCGCGGGTCAGGGTGATGCCGACATCGTCGAAGATCGCTGCGATCGGCGCATGCGGCTTGTGCACCGTGACCTTGATCGTGCTGACGCGCGGAAATGCTGCCAGCACCGCGTCGGCGATGGCGCCTGCCGCTCGTTCGAGCAACTTGTAGTTGGCGCCCTTGAATGCGGTGCTGGCTGTCGCTACCACATTGGAATAGGACACGGTATCGGCGAGGCGGTCGGTCCGGGAGGATTCCGACAGATCGGCCGACAGTTCGATGTCGATCACGAAGCGCTGGCCGACTTCAGTCTCGTGCTTCATGACGCCGTGCTGCGCATGGATCACAAGGCCATGGATAAAGATCGCATCGGTCATGGTCTGATGATCCCTGAGCTATTGGTCCGATTCCAACATTCGCATCCTGTTTCAGCTCCACTATGTCTTGGAATCGATGGCTTGCGCCACGCGCAGCGCCTGCACTGTGTCCGCTACATCATGCGTGCGGATGATGCGCGCGCCACCTCTTGCGGCGATCAGATGCGCAGCGAGCGAGCCGCCAAGCCGCTCCTTCGGCTCCGACGGCACCACCGTGCTGATGAAGCGCTTGCGCGACGCGCCCACCAGAACCGGCAGGCCAAACGTCCGCAGTTCGTCGAGCCGGGCCAGCGCAATCATGCTCTGCTCTTGCGTTTTGCCGAAGCCGATGCCCGGATCGAGGACGATATGGCTTGGGGGAATACCGACTTTCGCCGCGATCTCCAGCGATCGTTCGAAGAATGCCGCGATGTCCTGCATGATGTCGAGGGTAGCATCGGCCGTGTCGCGGTTATGCATCACGATGATAGGCGTATTGTGCGCAGCGACCACGCGCGCCATGTCCGGATCGCGCTGCAAACCCCAGACGTCGTTAGCGATAGCGGCTCCGGTATCGAGCGCCCAGGCAACGATCGAGGACTTCATGCTGTCGATGGACACGGGGACGCCCAGCGCGACGGCGGCGGCCAACACAGGCTTCAGCCGCCGCATCTCGTCGTCGTACGAGACCGGCTGCGATCCGTAGGGGCGAGTGGATTCCGCACCGATATCGATGATGTCGGCTCCTTCCGCGATCATGCGGTGCGCCTGCGCCAGCGCCTGGTCGGGGGCGATGAATTGACCGCCGTCGGAGAACGAGTCGGGAGTGATGTTCAAGACCCCCATGACCGCCGGATATGGCCGCGACAGCAGCGCACGCAGCAACGGATGACGTGTGTCGTCCGTCATATGCCTGGACATGGAACTGCCGCCGTCATGCAGCCGCTTTGCGCGGTCCCAGACATGGTGTCAAGGCGCGAAAGTCTCTTCGGAGGCGCCGGGTGTTACAGATGGCGCGGTTCAATACGTGATCTTGAGAGGGAGCTTGCGAGCCTGCTCGATCAGATCGCCGATCGACTTCTCCGACGGCAGAACGCTGACAAGCTTGCGCTTGGTATTCACGTCCTTCATGGCCTGAGCCAGACGAACCGGGTTGCGATGGGTAAATTCCCGTACCGTGGTGACACCAGCCGCGCGCAGCAGCTTGGTCTTGCCGTTGCCCATCCCCGGAATACGCATGTAGTCAGCGAGGTTTGCCCACTCCAGCAGCTGCTGTTCGCTAAATCCGGTCTTGGCGGCGAGCGTCTTGCGGCCTTTCGGGGTACGCGCCGCCTCGAGGTAGGCGTCTGTGGTCCGGATGCCGACGGACCTCAGCTTCTTGGCGTCGACGGCGGTCAGACCTTCGAGCTTGGAGATTGGATATGTCATGGTACTCGGGATGTGAAGGTGCTTATGCGAACTGGCGAAGGCCCGGCGTCCCGACGGCTGGACCTTCCTTGCGCAGAAAGCCCACGATCATGCCGACGGTTTTTCCCGCAACAGCGGAATCGATGCCGGCTCTCGCGGCAAGCCGCTCGATCAATTCGTCCATGATGCCCCGCCTCCGCCGGTTGCTTGCCGGATCCTTATTTATGATTTCATCATGATACTCCTGCGATGCGAAATACAAGCGATGACCGCAGGCACACCTTCAATCGCAGGACGAGTGTTGCAGAGATGCAAGACCGCATGCCTGATTCATGTCAAAATGTCGCGAGTCGCGGTCCGTTTGCAGTTGGAACGCAGCTTCGACCATCGTCCTCGGTCGTTTAAGCGCGATCATTCCGGGAGCGTCGCGGCTGTTCGCTGGTTTCAATCGGTACGGAACATGAAGTAGGATGCTGCTGCTCGACGACGAGATCACAAAGAGGCGATCATGGTGGAAACCGCGACCCCGATCGGCGATACCGATCAAAGCATATTCATCGGTAAAGGTGAGCAGCCCGCGTGGCTGACGCTGGGTCTCGCCAACCGGCACGGTCTTGTCACTGGTGCGACAGGAACCGGAAAAACGGTTTCTTTGCAGGTGATGGCGGAAGGATTTGCTCGTGCCGGCGTGCCGGTGTTCGCGGCGGATATCAAGGGCGATCTGTCCGGTATCTCGGAGCTCGGCGAAGGCAAGGACTTCATTCTCAAGCGCGCCAAGGATATGGGCTTGACCTTCCAGCCCGATCAGTTCTCGACGATTTTCTGGGACTTTTTCGGCGAGCAGGGGCATCCGGTCCGCGCGACCGTCTCCGAAATGGGTCCGCTGCTGCTGTCCCGCATGATGGATCTGAACGATGTGCAGGAGGGTGTGCTCAACATCGCCTTCCGGGTGGCCGACGAACAGGGACTGCTGCTGCTCGACATGAAAGATCTTCGGGCGATCCTCTCCTTTATCGCCGAACATGCCGCCGATCTGACGACACAGTACGGCAACGTTTCGAAACAGACCGTGGGAACCATCCAACGCCAGCTTCTGGTGCTCGAAAACCAGGGAGGCGACAAGTTTTTCGGCGAGCCCGCGCTGTTGCTGAAGGATTTTATGCGGACGGATAAGGATGGCCGGGGAATGATCAACATCCTGGTCGCCGACAAGCTGATGCAAAGCCCGCAACTCTATGCGACATTCCTGCTGTGGATGTTGTCAGAACTGTTCGAACAATTGCCCGAAATCGGTGATCCGCCGAAACCGAAGCTCGTGTTTTTTTTCGACGAGGCCCACCTTCTGTTCAACGACGCGCCCAAGGCGCTGATGGACAAGATCGAGCAGGTCGTGCGTCTGATCCGCTCCAAGGGTGTCGGCGTTTATTTCGTCACCCAGAATCCGATCGACGTCCCGGACAAGGTGCTGGCCCAGCTTGGCAACCGGGTGCAGCATGCCCTGCGCGCATTCACGCCGCGCGACCAGAAGGCCGTCGCGGCCGCGGCGCAGACGTTTCGACCGAATCCCAAGCTGAATACGGCGCAGGTCATTACCGAACTCGGCAAGGGCGAGGCTCTGGTGTCGTTCCTGGAAGGCAACGGTACGCCGGCCGTAGTCGAACGTGTGATGGTGCGACCACCGTCTGCGCGGATCGGCCCGATCACCCCCGAAGAACGCAAGATCATCATGGATGGCAGTCCGGTGAAGGGAAAATACGATACCACGATCGATTCCGAGTCCGCTTATGAGGTTCTTCAGAAACGGGTCGCCGGGACCGCAGCAACCGCCGACGGACCGGCGGAAGGCGGAATTCTCGGCCAGATCGGATCGATCGTCGGCACCGTGTTCGGGACCAACACCCCGCGCGGCAGGATGTCGACGGGACAGGTGGTCGCGCGCAGCGTCACGCGCACCGTCACCAACAAGGTGGTCGGAGGTATCGTCGCCGATCTCGGCAAGTCTGTCGGCGGCTCGCTCGGCGGCTCTGTGGGGCGTGCGCTGGTGCGCGGCGCGCTCGGAGGATTGCTGCGGCGATAACGCGTCCGGTGACAATGATCTCTTTCGTTCCCACGCTGCATGATTGCGTCCTGATCGGGGGACAGTTTGCAGCCGGGGCCGCTTCTGATAACGCAGTGCGCGGGCGATGCTGCCGCGTCGACAACGGAAAATGCTCGTGTTGAGATGGCCATCTTTCCGGCGTCCGCTGGACGTCCTCTTTCTTGTGGCCTGCATTCTGCTGACCGCTGATGTTCTGGTCCCTGAGATTTGGGGACACGGCAAGACCAAGGACTATTCCTTGTGGTTCTGGGCCGGTCAGCAAGTCCTGCACGGCGGCGATCTGTATCCGCAAAGGTCGGACGACGGCTTTGCCTTCCTTTACCCGCCGCTGTCGGCCATCCTGCTCGCCATACCGAGCACCTTCGGAAAAATTCCGCTGTATATCGGTCTGTGCCTTCTCAACGCCGCTGCATGGTGGATAACGGCGCAACTCTCCAACACCATGACCGGATCGGGAAGGCGTCCCGATCCGTGGCTTGAGGCCTTGCCGGGCATTGTGACGATCACCTTCGTCTTCGATATGTTCGATCTCGGGCAGCCCAATCTCGTTCTTCTCGCCATGATGCTGCTAGGCTTCCGCTGGCTCTGGCAGGGACGAGCTTGGCTGTCGGGAAGCATGTTTGCACTCGCGACGGCCATCAAGGTTTTTCCGATCGCCGTGCTGCCTTATCTGTTGTGGCGTCGCCAATGGATCAGCGCGGCGAGCATGGTCGCTTTTCTGGGCATTTTCCTGTTTCTGGTGCCGGCTCCGATCCGCGGGTTCGAACGCAACGTCTCGGAGTTGACCACATGGTATCAAGGCATGATCGGGTCGAGTTCGAAGCAGGGCTTCGGACAGCGCGACGCGCAGAACTGGTCCTGGGTCAATCAGTCCATTATCGCCGTCACGCATCGGCTGGTGCGTCCGGTCAACTACAATCAGGTTGATCCCGCCAAACCGGCGCAATACATGAATGTCACCGATCTCGACTACAAGACCGCAAACGCCATTGTGCTGGCCGTCTTTGCCGCAATCGGGCTAGGCTTCATCGGCATCATTCCGGCGCGGACGAAAATGACGCCCAAATCGACCGCCGAGGAAGTCGGGATTCTGTTCTGCCTGATGACGATCGCGTCGCCGCTGGCACGTCAGTATTATTTCGTGTGGCTGTTCTTTCCGATAACAGTGCTGTTTCAGCGTGCGGCCTTCGACCCGCGACCGCGGGTGCGGGCGATGACACGATGGGCGTTGGGCGCATCGTTTGCCCTGATGGCGCTCTCTTTGCCGGCATTTCCAAAACTTCTTCAAGCCATTGGAAACAATCTCGCGGCAACCTTCATCCTGATCGCCGCATTGGCGTGGCACATCCATCGTCCGTCACCGGCGAATGACCCGGATTCAGCATCACCAGCGTAAACTTGAGAGTTCGTCCGACTCCGCAACTTACGGAAAACCAAATGTCCGGTACATCGCAACTTCAAACGGTTCTCAATCACATCGACGCCGATTTCGACAACAGTCTGGAGCGGCTGTTCACACTGCTGCGTATCAAATCGATCTCCGCCGATCCGGAATTTGCCGGAGCCTGCAAGGCGGCGGCGGATCATCTCGCCGCCGAGATTGCGACGCTGAAATTCAGCACCGAGGTTCGCCCGACGGCGGGCCATCCCGCGATCGTCGCCAAGAGCAACGGCAACAATGGATCGCGGCCGCATGTCCTGTTTTATGGCCACTACGATGTTCAGCCGGTCGATCCGCTGAATTTGTGGACTCGGCCGCCGTTCGAACCCGCCATCGCGACCCATGCAGACGGCCGCAAGATCATCGTGGCGAGGGGCGCGGAAGACGACAAGGGCCAGTTGATGACGTTTGTCGAGGCTTGCCGCGCCTGGATGTCGGTGGCGGGTTCGTTGCCGCTGGACGTGACGATGCTGATCGAGGGCGAGGAGGAGATCGGTTCGAAAAACTTCGGACCGTTCCTCGAACAGAACAAGAAGGACCTCGCCGCGGATTTCGCTTTGGTGTGCGATACCGGCATGTGGGATCCCGACACGCCGGCGATCACCACGTCGCTGCGCGGATTGGTCTATGAGGAAGTGGTCATCAAGGCCGCGAACCGCGACCTGCATTCCGGCATCTTCGGCGGCGGCGCGCAAAACCCGATCCGGGTGCTGACCCGAATTCTCGGCGGCCTCCATGACGACAACGGCCGCATCACGCTTCCCGGGTTTTACGATGGCGTGAAGGATTTGCCGGCCGATATTCGTGCGCAATGGGCGAAGCTCAATCTGACGCCGGACAGGTTCCTGAAACCCATCGGACTGTCGATGCCCGCCGGTGAAAAGGATCGTCTGCTGATCGAGCAGGTGTTGTCGCGGCCGACCTGCGACATTAACGGGATTGTCGGCGGCTACACCGGCGAGGGCTCCAAGACCGTGATTCCGGCTCAGGCATCGGCCAAGATCTCGTTCCGCCTCGTCGAAGGTCAGGAGCCCGAAAAGGTCCGTGACGCCTTTCGTGCCTTTGTGAAAGAGCGCGTGCCGGCGGACTGCTCGGTCGAGTTTCTCGATCACGCGGGCGCGCCCGCGATTGCGCTCGACTGGAACATGAAGCCGCTGGCCGCCGCGAAGCAGGCGTTGACCGAGGAATGGAACAAGGAGGCGCTGCTGATCGGCTGCGGCGCGTCGATTCCGATCGTTGCCGATTTCAAGACCACGCTGGGTCTGGACACCGTGCTGGTCGGGTTCGGTCTCGACGACGACAATATCCATTCACCGAACGAGAAGTACGACCTGAAGAGTTTTCACAAGGGCATCCGGTCGTGGGCGCGGATTCTCGCGGCGCTTGCGGAGGAGCCGCGCTGAAGCGATCCTCACGCTCACATGAAAACG
>JBDTCP010000206.1:0-4496 GCA_039923555.1 Nitrobacter sp. | reverse complement strand
GCTGGTCAGAATTTTTTCCGGCTTGAGATCGACGATTCGCCCGAAGCCGGCCACCAGATGCACACCCGTCGGTTGAATCCGAAAGAACGAGAAGTCGTTGAAATCAGCAAAGGACTCCGCTGACGGGTGAGCGTTCAGGTAGCGGCGGCGCAGCGTTGCCTTGGTTTCGCCGCCAGCTTCCTCGGCTATGCCCGCGACCATGATTCGTGAGCCTTCCAGCGGATCGCCCTCGGCCCGCTCGTCCAGCATCAGCGACACCCTGGAATCGCCGATCACGTTTTTGGTATGGACAGCAAGGCGCGAAATAAGAAGAATTGGTGAACCATCATAATGGCTTGCTACATTGACGAGCGAGCAATAAGGATCGCCGCTGCCGGTCATCAGGGTGGCCAGCGCGCCCTGCCGGCTCCGACGCAGCAACGACCGGGTAAGTTTCGCGGACTGGAAATTGGCTGTCGGCTGCATGGCTAAGTCCTCAATTTTATTTGAAAAAATCGCTCTCTCAGGCTACAGTTGGTCGAACAGGCACGGAACGGTCGGCGTCTTCGCGCGTTTCCGGGAACTCGGTCACACTTCAGCCCAGCTTGCATTGCTCGTTGACTGCGCTCTTAAAGCCACTCCAACGGCAGACTGTCGAAATTGTTCGCGTCTCGCCATCCGCTTCGGAAAGCAGGCAGTATGCCCACAATCGCCCTGGTCGATGACGACCGCAACATTCTCACATCGGTCTCGATCGCGCTCGAAGCCGAAGGCTACCGCATCATGACCTATACCGATGGTGCGTCGGCCCTCGACGGCTTCCGCACCAGCCAACCCGATCTTGCGATCCTAGACATTAAGATGCCGCGCATGGACGGAATGGAGACGCTGCGACGGCTGCGCCAGAAATCCGACCTGCCCGTTATTTTCCTTACCTCCAAAGACGAAGAGATCGATGAGTTGTTCGGTCTCAAGATGGGAGCTGACGATTTCATCCGCAAGCCGTTTTCGCAGCGGTTACTGGTGGAGCGCGTCAAGGCGGTGTTGCGCCGCGCGTCCACGAAAGACCCGACAGCGGCGCCCAAAGAGAGCGACGCCAAGGCGCTCGACCGCGGCCTTTTGCGCATGGATCCGGAGCGTCACACCTGCACCTGGAAAAACGAACCCGTCACCTTGACCGTCACGGAGTTCTTGATCCTGCAGGCGCTGGCGACACGTCCCGGCGTCGTCAAGAGCCGCAACGCGCTGATGGATGCCGCCTATGACGATCAGGTCTATGTCGACGACCGCACCATCGACAGCCACATCAAGCGGCTTCGCAAGAAGTTCAAGGTCGTCGACGACGATTTCGAGATGATCGAAACTCTCTACGGCGTGGGTTACCGCTTCAAGGAAACCTGATAAACTGTCAGTCATGGGCGCGCAGCCGGCGAGCCGAATCCATAACCCGAGAGTATGGATTCCCCCGATGTGCAATTGCACCATATCTGGGCCTATGCCATCGGCGCGAACGCGAAAAGGTCGTCGTCTGGCGCATCCTGGGCGACAAACGTGAAGCGTTTGCGCGGGAAATGATGATAACGTGTTGTGGGACCGATAACCGGGCAGTTTCAGTCATTGCTGGATCGAACGCAGCCTGATCTCAATCCGGACGCCGAGGACACCTCACAGGTCCTCGCGCCGGAGACCCCTGCCGATCATGTCGCGCCGACGCCCCGCTGGCAGCGTCCGCTGGGCTGGGTGCGCCGCGCCGGGCAGTTTCTTTTCACGCTCAGCTTTTCGAGCCTGACCCGCCGCATCGTGTCGCTGAATCTGGCGGGCCTGATCGCGCTGGCCGCCAGCATTCTGTATCTCTCGCAATTTCGCGCCGGCCTGATCGACGCGCGCGCACAGAGCCTTCTGGTGCAGGGCGAGATCATCGCAAGCGCCATTGCCGCTTCGGCAACGGTGGAAACCAACACCATCACCATCGACCCGGACCGCCTGCTCGATCTCAAGCCCGGCGAGAGCTATGGCGCGCCGGACGAATTTTCAGGACTGGATTTTCCAATCAATCCAGAGCGTGTCGCGCCGGTGCTGCGGCGGCTGATCTCGCCGACCAACACCCGTGCGCGCATCTACGACCGCGATGGCGTGCTGATTCTCGACAGCCGCAGCCTTTTTCGTCGCGGCGACGTCATACGGTTCGAACTGCCGCCTCCGGCTGACGTCAAGCCCGGCTTCGTGGAACGCACCACGATCGCGATCCGCACATGGCTCAATCGCGGCGATCTCCCGCTTTACCGCGAACTCGGTCCTGAGAATGGCAACGGTTACCAGGAGGTTGCGCAGTCGCTCAAGGGTGACAAGTCCAGCGTGGTACGCATCAACGATCGCGGCGAAATCATCGTCTCGGTCGCTGTTCCGGTGGAGCGGCCGCGCGCCACCATTTTCGGCGCGCTGATGCTGTCCACGCAAGGCGACGACATCGACCAGATGGTGATGGCGGAGCGGCTGGCGATCCTGAAAGTGTTCGGTGTCGCCGTGGTCGTCATGATCGTGCTGTCGCTGCTGTTGGCCAGCACCATCGCGGGGCCGGTGCGGCGTCTGGCCGACAGCGCGGAGCGTGTTCGCCGCCGCATCAGGACGCGCGTCGAGATACCCGATTTTACCCGCCGCCGTGATGAAATCGGCCACCTGTCCGGTGCGCTGCGCGATATGACCGACGCGCTCTACAACCGCATCGAGGCGATCGAGACCTTCGCGGCCGACGTCTCGCACGAACTGAAGAATCCTCTAACCTCCTTGCGTTCCGCGGTGGAAACCCTTCCGCTTGCGAAGACCGAAAACAGCCGCCGCCGTCTGCTCGAGGTGATCGGACACGACGTCCGTCGGCTCGATCGGCTGATCTCCGACATTTCCGACGCAAGCCGTCTCGATGCCGAGTTGCAACGCCAGGACGTCGCCCCGGTCGATATCCGGCGCCTGTTGACCACGCTGACATCGGTCGCGAACGAAACGAAACTGGGCCACGATGTCGGCGTCGACGTGAGGTTCGAAACGAGTCGTCCCGATAACCTCTCGGTGCCGGGACACGACTCGCGGCTCGGCCAGGTGATCTCCAATCTCCTGACCAACGCGCAGTCGTTTTCGAACTCCGGCAGTCGGGTGCGCATCCTGTGCCGGCGCCTGAAATCCGAAATCGAGATCATGGTGGACGACGACGGGCCCGGCATTCGGCCCGACGCGCTGGAACGCGTGTTCGAACGCTTTTACACCGACCGGCCGCATCAGGGATTTGGCCAGAACTCCGGCCTCGGTCTGTCGATCTCCAAGCAGATCATCGAAGCCCATCGCGGACGTATCTGGGCGGAGAACCGCCCCGGTCCGACCGATGCCAACGGCGACACGCGGATTGCGGGCGCGCGCTTCGTGGTCCGGCTGCCCGCGACATGACCGCGCCATCCGGCCCGACAATCCATGGTTCTGCGGTGCTGGTGGGAGCCCGTGCCGTCCTGATCCGCGGGCCCTCCGGCGCCGGCAAGTCGCGCCTCGCCTTCGACCTCATCCTTGCCGGCCGCAGCGGCCAGATCCCCGCAGCGACGCTGGTCGGCGATGATCGCCTTTGCCTGGAGCCGGTTCGCGATCGACTCCTGGTCAGGCCGCCTCCTGAACTCAAGGGACTGATCGAAATCCGGGGGCTCGGCATTCGGCGGTGCGCTTTTGTCGCGGAGGCTCCGGTCGGCCTTGTCATTGATCTCTGCGCGCCTGATGCCGAGCGCCTGCCCCAGCCGGAAGCGTTGCGAACCGCCATTTTGGGGATCGAACTGGCCCGAATCCCGGTCGCGGCCGGTTTTTCGTCACTTCCGCTGGTCATCGCCGCGCTGACGACGATTCCGGGTTGCGGCAAGACAGGCTCCGCCGCCGATTGCTGGGAGGAATTTGATAACCATATAAGTCCCACTATCGCCACAGAATAGACCAGCGAGGCTTCCCGGGCAGACCCCGCTTTTCAGGGAAAAACGAACCACTCCCCTTGCGTGAGGGCTCTGAATGGTCAAAGTGGCCCGTTCGTGCGGTGCACCAAAGCACCCACGAGGAGTTGTCAATGATTGGTGTGGTACTTGTGACCCATGGGCGCCTTGCCGACGAGTTCAGGGCAGCGCTCGAACATGTAATGGGTCCGCAAAAGCAAATCGAAGCCATAACCATCGGTGCCGAGGACGATGCCGATCTTTGCCGGGGCGATATCATCGAAGCGGTCAACCGGGTCGACAGCGGCAACGGTGTCGCTATTCTGACCGACATGTTCGGTGGTACGCCTTCAAATCTCGCGATCTCCTGCATGAGCCGGCCCAAGGTCGAAGTGCTCGCGGGCATCAACCTTCCAATGCTGGTGAAACTCGCAAAGGTGCGCGGCGAACTGCCATTGCCGGAAGCCATCGCGGCAGCACAAGAGGCCGGGCGGAAATACGTAACAATTGCCAGTCGGGTGCTTGCCGGAAAATGACCGGGAAGCCGGACGACGTAGCCTCCTC
>JBDTCP010000205.1:0-20537 GCA_039923555.1 Nitrobacter sp. | reverse complement strand
CATTTTCGCGGGATCGCGCCAAGCCGCAACCATCATCACATCGTGGTTGCCCTTGAGCGGAATGAAGGTCCAGCCGTCCGGCATCCCGCGCCGCAACCGGGCCATGACCTTGTTGCTGTCCGGCCCCTTGTCGACGTAGTCGCCGAGCATCACGAGCGTCCCGCCATTGCCGGCGGCGTGGGCATGAACGGCATGCAAGGCTTCGCTCATGAGATCGAAGCGGCCGTGAATGTCGGGAATGACGTAAGTCAGGCTCATCGGAGCTCTCGCATGCGCATCGCGTCCATGCTGCGCTCAGCGCATTGACCGATACTTACCCCGTTCGGCCACGTCCTGCATAGGTCGTCACATCTGCACTTCGATGAGTCGGGGCCCCCTTTCGGCCATCGCCTCGGTAAGCGCCTTGTTGAAGTCATCGGCTGTGGTCACGGCCCGGCCCGGCACGCCCATGCCCTTGGCGAGCGCCACCCAGTCGAGCGTGGGGCGGTCGAGGCTCAGCATGTCCATTGCCCGCTTGCCGGGCTCGCCGGCACCGACGCCGTCGAACTCGCCGCGCAAAATCTGATACATGCGATTGGAGAAAACGATCGTGACGACGTCGAGTCCTTCGCGCGCCTGCGTCCACAGCGATTGCAGCGTGTACATCGCACTGCCGTCCCCGACCAGGCAGATCACCTTGCGGTCGGGACAGGCCACCGCGGCGCCGGTCGCCACCGGAGTCGAGAAGCCGATCGACCCGCCCATGTTCTGCAACCAGTCATGGGGCGCAGCAGAGGCCGTCGGCGGAAAGAATCCGCGACCCGTCGTGATCGACTCGTCGACGACGACGGCGTTTTCCGGAATTGCCATCGCGATCGCCTGCGCGATCGACGCGTGGTTGAGCGGCCCCGTCGGCCACGCAATTTCCATCGGCTTCTGCGGCGTCGCATCCTGCGGCCTGGCGCCGAGCGCATCAGCCAGCGCCTCGAGCGCGGCGACCGAATTCTCGCCGGTCGCCGTCATGCGATGCACCTCGCAGCCCTCGCGCTTCAGCAGACTCGGCTTGTCCGGATAGGCGAAGAACGCGACGGGATCGTTGGCCTCGACCAGGATGATGGTTCTGAAGTCCTTCAGGACAGGCAGCGCCTGCTCGATCACATAAGGAATGCGATCGATGGAAAAGCGGCCGCGACCGCGCGCCATGCGCGGATTATATGTCTGGCCCATCACCTTGCAGCCGGTCCTGCCCGCAATACTGGCGGCCAGCGCCAGCCCCTGTTCGGTCAGCGCGCTACCCGTGAGCAGAAGCAGAGTCTCGCTGCCGCCGCCGCAAAGGATCTTCGCCGCGGCATCGACTGCCTGCGGCGAATAACTCGCGCGTTGCGACTCCTCGGGCACCGTGGCGATATCGTCGGCCTCGTTCCATGCGGTGTCGGCGGGCAGGATCAGCGTCGCGATCTGCGGTGGCGAACTTTTGGCAACCGCAATCGCCGCCGCGCCGTCCTTGGCAACAGATAGGGAATCCGGCGAGGTACGGACCCAAGCCGACATCGGCCGTGCCAATCCCTCGATATCGGATGTCAGCGGCGCGTTGTAGTCGATGTGGTAGACCGCATGCTGGCCGACGATATTGACAATGCCTGAATTGGCCTTCTTGGCGTTGTGGAGATTGGCGAGTCCGTTGGCGAGCCCGGGACCGAGATGCAGCAGGGTCGAGGCCGGCGTGCCCTTCATGCGGAAATAACCGTCGGCGGCGCCGGTTACCACGCCTTCGAATAACCCGAGCACGCAACGCATGCCCTGTACCCGGTCCAGCGCGGCGACAAAATGCATCTCCGAGGTGCCGGGATTGGCGAAGCAGACGTTCACGCCGCCCGCCACCAGCGTGCGCACCAGGCTTTCAGCGCCGTTCATCATGTCGCTCCCGTCCGCGTTCGTCTCGCCGGCCAGAGATCAACATTGTCTTCGTCCTTCGTCAAAGGATTAGCGGACGCGTATGGCTGCCATCACACGGCGGCTGATATCCCCGCACACATCGGGGCGCGGAGGTTGATACTTTTTCGCAACGTCTGCGCAGGAAGAGCCATCCTCACGCGGCCGCGGCTTGCGAAATCAGGCGAATTGTGGCCTGTCTCACAGCGAAATCGATATATGCGAGGAAGATAATGACGCGCATTTTTGCCCTGTTGATTGCCGCCGCCTTTGCATTCCATGCGAGTTCCGCTTCGGCGCAGCTCTTCGATACGCGTGACTTCATGGACTTCGGCCCCAGTCCGATGTCCGCAAATCCGATCCCGCGACAGACCGTCTATTTCCAGAGTCAGTATGCGCCGGGCACCATCGTCATAAGCACCGCCGAGCGGCGGCTTTATCTCGTCCTCCCCAACGGTCAGGCGCTGAAATACGGCATCGGCGTCGGCCGCGACGGTTTCCGCTGGGGCGGCGTCCACCGCATCAGCGCCAAGAAGGAATGGCCGAGTTGGACCCCGCCGGCGCAGATGATCGCGCGCCGCCCAGATTTGCCGCGCCACATGAAGGGCGGCATCGACAACCCCCTTGGGGCGCGGGCCATGTATCTCGGCTCGACGCTGTACCGCATCCACGGCTCCAACGAACCGGAGACGATCGGTCAGGCGGTGTCTTCCGGCTGCTTCCGCATGACCAACGACGATGTAACGGACCTTTATGATCGCGTGTCGGTCGGCACGACGGTCGTCGTCAAGTAGGCAGGTCACGCGGGACGCAACGCCGGACAGGACATCTGGGCGCGATAGCCTTTGTGCCCGTGCGGGTTTAAGGGAGCGGGGCCGTGATGCAGTCAGCCTTCCCGCTCAGGCTTGTCGCCGCTGCCCTGATCGGAACGGCGCTCTGCGTGCACGCCGCCGTGCAACTCGCCGTTGCCGAGGTTGCGGGCGTTGCCGCGCGCCAGCACGCCGAGAAGAAAACGTTCACGGACAGCGAAATTCTCGACGGGTTCTTCAAGACCGCCTTCGGCGCCGAGTACCATCTCGCCGGCCGGGTCGACCGCATCCGCAAATACAATGGACCGGTGCGCGTAATCGCGGACGGCGTCAATCGTGCCGACCGGAAGGCCCAACTCGCAAAAGTGGTCGCCGACATCGCACGCCGCGTTCAGCATCTCGACATCGCCATGGCCGACAGCGACGATGCCGCCAACGTCACCGTCCGGCTGGTCCGCGATCGCGACCTCAATCGCACCATCGCCTCGTTCTACGGCGCCGAGCGGGCTCGCGAGATTCACAAGTCGCTCGATCCTCAATGCCTGTCCGGCTTCCGCAAGAACGAGAGGTTCGAGATCGAGCATTCCGATGTGATCCTGACCGTCGACAACGGCGACTTCACGTTTCTCGACTGCGCCTATGAGGAGCTGCTGCAATCGCTGGGGCCAATCAACGACACCGGTTCGGTGCCATGGACCATGTTCAACGACAGTGTCCAGATGGGTTTCTTTGACGTCTACGATCAGTATATCCTCAACATCCTCTATGATCCGCGCATCAAGGCCGGCATGACCCTGCAGGAGGTCAAGGCGGTGCTGCCGCGGGTCATGATCGATGTGCGGGCCTTTGTTGCGAAGATCAACGAGCTGCCACTGGAATAACTTGAGCTGAAGTAAACCGCTGCGTCATTCCGGACGCTGCGAAGCAGCGATCCGGAATCCATCATCCCTGTCGTGTTTATGGATTCGGGGTTCGACGCTTTGCGTCGCCCCGGAATGACGCGGGTGCTAATTGAAAAAGTTCTACGCGCTCTTCTCGAACAGCTCGCGGCCGATCAGCATGCGGCGGATTTCGCTGGTGCCGGCGCCAATTTCGTAGAGTTTGGCGTCGCGCAACAGGCGTCCCGTCGGATAGTCGTTGATGTAGCCATTGCCGCCGAGCAACTGGATCGCGTCGAGCGCGCACTGCGTTGCCTTCTCCGCCGCGTAAAGGATCGCCCCTGCCGCGTCCTCGCGTGTGGTCTCTCCGCGATCGCAGGCCTTCGCCACCGCATAGACATAGGCACGGCACGCATTCATGGTGACGTACATGTCGGCGACCTTACCCTGCACCAGCTGGAAGCCGCCGATCGGCTGTCCGAACTGCTTGCGCTCGTGGATATAGGGCATCACCACGTCCATGCAGGCCTGCATGATGCCGAGCGGACCGGCAGCCAGCACGGCGCGCTCGTAATCGAGACCCGACATCAGGATGTTGATGCCGCTGCCGACCTTGCCGAGCACATTCTCCTCGGGCACCTCGCAGTCCTCGAACACCAGTTCGCAGGTGTCGGAGCCACGCATGCCGAGCTTGTCGAGCTTCTGCGCGGTCGAAAATCCCTTTATTCCCTTTTCGACGATAAACGCCGTGATACCGCGCGGCCCTGCCGCCGCATCGGTCTTGGCATAGACCACCAGCGTTTCCGCGGCAGGCCCGTTGGTGATCCACATCTTGCTGCCGTTGAGAACGTAACGATCGCCCTTCCTGTCGGCGCGCATCTTCATCGACACGACATCGGAGCCAGAACCGGGCTCGGACATCGCCAGTGCCCCGACATTCTCGCCGGAAATCAGCTTCGGCAGGTACTTGCGCTTCTGTGCGTCGCTGCCGTTACGGCGCAACTGGTTGACGCAGAGATTCGAATGCGCGCCGTAGGACAGGCCGACCGACGCCGAACCGCGAGAGATTTCCTCCATGGCGATGCAGTGCTCAAGATAACCGAGGCCGGCGCCGCCATATTCCTCCTCGACCGTAATACCGTGCAAGCCGAGCGCGCCAAGCCTGGGCCAGAGATCGCGCGGGAACTGGTTGGTCTTGTCGATCTCGGCTGCCCGCGGCGCGATCTCATTGTCGGAAAAATCGCGAACCGTCTCGCGGATCGCATCGGCGGTCTCGCCAAGATCGAAATTGAAGGCACCAATAGCATTGGAAATGGTCACGAAAGCCTCCCGCAAGCGCGATCGGAGACCGGTCGCGTTTTATCGCGGGAGCGACCATGCCACGGAGCGGTGGCGGAAAGAAGGGCCGGCTCGACCGCCTTCTTTCCGTCAATACCGCCGCGCTATGCCAACGCGCGCGAGGCGTCCTTGACCTTGCGTGTCGCCGTATCCACCGACTGCGTGACGTCGGCAATCTCGCTCATGCTCGAGGTGATGTCGGCAACGCCCTTGGCTGCGACTTGCATGTTGGACGAGATACTCTGCGTTACGGACGCCTGTTCCTCGACCGCCGCAGCGATGGCCGCCGATATTTCATTGATGCGCGAAATGGTCTGGGTGATAGCCTCGATCACGCCCACGGCGCTGCCGGTGGTGTTCTGAACCTCGGCGACCTGGCCGCTGATCTCCTCGGTCGCCTTGGCGGTTTGTGACGCCAGGCTCTTCACTTCCGACGCGACGCCGCAAAACCCCGGCCGGCTTCCCCCGCGCGCGCCGCCTCGATCGTGGCGTTGAGCGCCAACAGGTTGGTCTGCTCGGCAATGCTGTTGATCAGCTTGACGACATCGCCGATTTTCTGCGCCGCGGTCGCGAGTCCAGAAACGATGCCGCTGGTCTCGTTGGCCTGCGTGACCGCCTGCTGGGAGATGGCAAGCGCATCCGCGGACTGGCGGCTGATCTCGGCGACCGATGCCGCAAGCTCTTCCGCGCCGGCCGCGACGGCCTGCATGTTGGAGGACGCCTGGGTGGAGGCACTCGCGGCGGACGTCACACGCTCCGAAGTCGTGGCGACGGAAGCCGTGATCTCGCCGAGATCGTTATCGATGGTTTTCTGCAAATCCGCGCGGCGGATACGGTCCTCAACCTGGGCCGTGATGTCGGTCGCGAACTTGACGACCTTCATGATCTTGCCGTCGGCATCATGGATCGGATTGTAGGACGCCTGAATCCAGATTGTCCTGCCACTCTTTCCGACCCGCTTGTATTCGGCCGCCTGATATTCGCCGCGCCCGAGCGCTTCCCAGAAGGCCCGGTAGGCCGTGGACTCCCGCTCCTGCGGCTCGACGAACAGGCGATGATGCTTGCCTCGGATTTCATCGAGACTGTAGCCAAGGGTTTTCAGGAAATTGTCGTTGGCGGTGATAATGGTGCCGTCCAGATTGAACTCGATCACGGCCTGCGACTTGTGGATCGCCTTAAGCTGACCTTCGTTGTCGGCATTGCGCAGCTTCTGGTCGGTGATGTCGGTTGCGAACTTGACCACCTTGTATGGCTTGCCCCTGGCATTCATCAGGGGGTTATAGGACGCCTGGATCCACAGCGGCCGCCCGCCCTTGGCAACCCGCTTGAACTCCCGCGCCTGATACTCGCCACGGCGCAGCGCATCCCAGAACCCGCGATACTCTGCGCTGTCGCGCTGGTCCGGATCCACAAACATGCTGTGGTGCTTGCCCCGGATTTCCTCCAGCGTGTAGCCCACCGCGTTAAGAAAATTCTGGTTCGCCGCGATGATCGTTCCATCGAGGTTGAACTCGATGACCGCCTGAGACCTGTTCAGCGCGTCGAGTTTCGCGTTCGCATCGCGAGATGCCGTCAGAAAGCCCATGTGAATCCCCAAATGCCACTTCCAATAGAATGAGCGAAAGTGGTTAAACAACTTTTACGGGAATATGCGCCGTACGTATTCCTACCGGCGGGACTTCCGTTTTCGGAAAATCGACATCCCGGCAAATCGGCACCCGCCATTGCCCGACCACGCGCGCGAGTGTAATTCGCGAACAATCGGTTACGGCGCATTCGTCATCGAACCCGCCCGCGGAGACGGCAAAGTGGCCGAAAAGCTCGATCTCGATCATCTGCGGCAATGGATCGGCCGCACCGAAGAAAGAACCGATATCGTCACCGCGCATCTGGTGGCCGGCTTGCGCTCGGCGTTGTTTCTCGACGTCGGCGCGCCCAGGGAAGGCGATGCCGCGCCGCTCACCACGCACTGGTGCCTGACGCTGCCCGTGGTGCCGTTGTCCGAGATCGGCCCCGACGGCCATCCGGAGCGCGGCGGCTTCCTGCCGCCGGTGCCGCTGCCGCGCCGGATGTGGGCGGGCGGCGAAATCAACTTCATCGAGCCGCTGCGCGTCGGCGACGCCGTGACACGCATCTCGACCATCAAGGACGTGACGGTCAAGACCGGCAGTACCGGCACACTGTGCTTCGTATCGGTCGACCACGCGTTTGCAACGAAGCGCGGCCCGACCGTCCACGAGCGCCATGACATCGTCTATCGGGATGCCCCGACGGCCGGCAAGAACGCGACTCCCGCAAAGCCCGCGCCGGCGCCAACCCCCGCGCACCACGAAATCCGCATGGCCGATCCGGTGCTGCTGTTCCGCTACTCGGCGCTGACCTTCAACGGCCATCGCATCCACTACGATCGCGACTACGTCACCCGGATAGAGGGTTATCCCGGCCTGGTCGTACACGGCCCGTTGCAAGCCTCGCTGCTGATCGAATTCGGCGCGAAGCTACATGGCGGCAAGGCGCCGAAAATCTTCACCTATCGCGGCCTGCAGCCGCTGTTTGACGGCAGCGAGTTCAGCGTCAATGCCAGCGCGACAGGCGACAGCATGAACCTGTGGACCGCGAACGCATCAGGCGCGTCCACCATGAAGGGTACAGCGACGTGGTGAGATACTTTTCTTTTGCTGCGGGAAGCCTGAGCGTCATTTGCCGTGCGCCTCGCGCATCGTCGCCTGGATTTTTGCCATGCCGCCGATCCAGCGGTCGTAGTTCTCGGTCTTCTTGCGCATGTAACCGAGCACCTGGGGATGCGGCAGGACCAGGAACTTTTCATCTTCAATGCCCTGCAATGCGTCGCGGGCGACCTGCTCCGGCGTCAAGTCGCCGTCGCCGGATTGCGGACCTTTTGGAATCGAGCGCAGCAGGTCGGTATCGACCCCCTGCGGGCACAGGATTGACACCTTGATGCCGTGAGCCTTGTGTGAGATCGCGAGGTTCTCCGCAAAGCCGACCGCCGCGTGCTTGGTGGTCGAATAGGCCGGACTGCCGACCTGCGACAAGAGGCCTGCCGCCGAGATCGTGTTGAGGAAATACCCGCCGCCCCGCGCCTTCATGCGCGGCACCAGATGCCGCGCCGCATAGACGTGGGCCATGACATGAACCGCCCAGCTTCGCGACCATGGCTCATCGGAGGTGCCACCGGCATTTTCGGACAGCGGGTCGAACCCGCCGCCGATGCCGGCATTGGAGCAGAACAGCGCGATCGGGCCAAACTGCCGCTCGGTTTCGTCGATGACGTGGAAGATATCCTTTTCCTTGCCGACATCGCACTTGAAGGCCGAGCCGTTTGACCGAGGCGGCGACCACGCGAGCATTGTCGGGATCGATATCGGCGACCACCACCCGGCCTGCGCCCGCCCGGTGCAAGGCTTCGCATAGCGCCTTGCCGATGCCGTTGGCGCCGCCGGTCTCCACGACAATCTTGCCGGTTACCTGCATCGCTCCGCTTACTGGAAGCTCAAGCCAATACGAGATTGAGCACGGCCGTATAATGGCAGGCTGCGCCGAGCAGTACAAACAAATGCCAGATGACGTTCTGGAAGCGGAGCCGCCGCCAGCTATAGAAAATCACGCCGAAGCTGTAGAGCGCCCCGCCCATGACCACAAACCAAACCGCCGTCGCAGGCAGCGACGGAACGGCGACATCGTAGATCATGATGCCGCTCCACCCCATGGCCAGATAAAGACCGATCGACAGCCGGTCGAACCGGCCTGGCAGAACCAGCTTGAGCACGATTCCTACAATCGCCACGCACCAGACCCCGATCAGCAGAGCGACCGCGAACGCATTGTCCCCCACCTGCATGATGAGCGGTGTATAGGTCGCAGCGATCAGAATGTAGATCGCGGAATGATCGAAGCGGCGCAGCAGCCATTTCCGCGGCGACACCGGCCAGAGATTGTAGGTCGCGGAAAACACCAGCATGGCCATCAGGCCTGCGACGTAGATGGACACGGCCGCCACGTCGGGGCCGCTGGCATAAATCACGGTGAGCACGATCAGCACGGTGGCCGCGATCAGTCCGGTCAGAACGCCCAGCACATGCACGACGCCGTCGGCGATCAGCTCGGCACGATCGTAATTCCAGCGCACCGCACCGGCAACGACATTCGCGGGGTGGGAGGCCAGTTGGTTCTGCCTGAACAGCCTCATGAACTCAGGTCCGGGTCTATTTTCAATGTGGTACTTGCAGAAAAGCGCTAAATCACAATCAATCCATGGTCAATGAAACCTAAGCATAGATGATGCACGATTCGTCTCACCGCTGAAACTTGATTTCCGCCCGATAATCGCCACTTTCCGGTTACCCACACGCTATTTGCTCGCCATTTCAGACCTCCATCACGACATCACATCGACATGGCCTCCAGCTTTTCCGATATCATTGAAGAAGCGCGTCTGTCGGCACGCGCGCTGCTGGACTACGGCGAAAGCTTCTTCAACCCGACGATCAGGCTCGGCGTGACGGGCCTGTCGCGTGCCGGCAAAACCGTGTTCATCACGGCGCTGGTGCATGGTCTGTCGCGCGGCGGCCGGTTTCCGGTTTTTGAATCTCTCGCCAGCGGTCGCATCGCCCGCGCACAGCTTGCTCCGCAGCCGGACGACGCGATACCGCGGTTCAACTATGAACATCACGTCCAGACGCTGATCGCGGAACGGCGCTGGCCGACCTCGACGGTCGATATCAGCGAGTTGCGGCTCGTGATCGGCTATCAGCGGCAAAACGGTTCGGACCAGACGCTGACGCTGGATATTGTCGACTATCCCGGCGAATGGCTGCTCGATCTGCCGCTGCTCGACAAGAGCTATGAACAATGGTCGGCCGAGACTCTGGCACTGTCGCGGCAACAGCCGCGCGCGCGGCTCGCACAGGCATGGCACGCGCATCTCGCAACGCTCCGGCCCTCGGCCCGCCAGGACGAACAGGCAACGCTGGCCGCCGCGCGACTGTTCACCGACTATCTTCGTGCCTGTCGGGATGAGCGTTTTGCCATGAGCCTGCTGCCGCCCGGCCGTTTCCTGATGCCGGGCAACCTCGCGGGCTCGCCCGCGCTCACCTTCGCACCGCTAGATTTGCCCGCCGGGGGGGTCGCGCCTGAAGGATCGCTATGGACGATGATGCGGCGGCGATATGAGGCCTACAAGGATCTCGTGGTTCGGCCGTTTTTTCGCGATCACTTTTCACGGCTCGACCGTCAGATCGTGCTGGTCGACACGCTCGCCGCCTTCAATGCCGGGCCGGAAGCCTTGTATGACCTCGAAGCCGCGCTCGCCGGAATCCTGGATTGCTACCGTGTCGGCCGCAGCACGTTCCTGAGCACGCTGCTCCGGCCGCGGATCGACCGCATCCTGTTCGCCGCCACCAAGGCCGATCATCTGCATCACACCAGTCATGACCGGCTTGAAGCGATCCTGCGGCGCCTTGTCGAACGCGCCGCCTCACGAGCTGAAGTCGCGGGCGCCGCCATCGACGTGGTCGCCCTGTCGGCCGTCCGCGCTACCCGCGAGGCACAGGTGCAGCGCGGCCGCGAGAAACTGCCGTCCGTCATCGGCACGCCCCTGGCCGGCGAAGTCGCAAATGGCAAGGCCTTTGACGGCAACACGGAGGTCGCGACATTTCCAGGCGACCTGCCGACCGATCTCAAGGGCCTTTTCAGTGGAAACGGCGCGTTCCGCGGGCTGTCGACATCGGCGATGGACCATGCCGATTTCCGTTTTCTGCGCTTTCGTCCCCCGCAACTCTACAACGACGGAACCGGCGAACCGGCTCTGCCTCACATCCGCCTCGACCGCGCGCTTCAGTTCCTTATCGGAGACCGACTGCAATGAGTGAGCGATCCGGCCCGCGCCGCCCCGTCACTTTCCAGCTGGACGATCCGCATGTGGTGGTCCTGGATCCCGATGAGGCGGCTGGCCGGCCTGCACGCGGCAGCATCCGCATCACGCCCGAAGCGGAGCCCGAGCCGGAGCCCGTGTTGCTGCCGGAGTTGCCGGAGAAGCCTCCGGTTCCGGTGCGGAAGGGATTTCGCTGGGGCGCGCTGTTCTGGGCGTCTCTGGTCGGGCTCATCGTACTCGGCACCATACGCGGGGTAATAGACCTGATCGGCGACCTGTTCGCACGCAGCGGAGGACTGGGCTTCCTCGGGCTGATGCTGGCGGCACTGTTCGTGGTCGCGTCAATCGTCATCGCGGCGCGCGAGATCGCGGGCCTTGCCCGTCTTGCCACCATCGAAAATCTGCATCGGCGCGCGCTGACCGCAATCGCGGCCGACGACCGCACGGGCGCAGATGCGGTCGTGCGCGATCTGGTGAAACTCGCTCACGACAATCCGCACCTTGCGCGGGCGCGGGCCGCGCTGCGAAGCCATCGCTCCGACATCATCGACGGCGCCGATCTGGTACGGCTCGCCGAACGCGAGTTGATGACCCCGCTGGATCAGGAGGCACGCCGGCTGGTGTCGGTGGCGGCGCAGCGCGTGTCGATCGTGACCGCGATCAGCCCGCGCGCGGTAGTGGATGTGCTGTTCGTATTCGCCGCAGCGATACGGCTGGTGCGGCAGCTCTCGCGCCTGTACGGCGCAAGGCCCGGCACGCTTGGGATGATCCGCCTGATGCGCCACGTCATCGCGCATCTCGCCATCACCGGCGGCATGGCGGCCAGCGACACCTTGATCCAGCAGGTGCTCGGCCAGGGTATCGCTGCGAAACTGTCGACGCGTCTGGGCGAAGGCGTCCTCAACGGATTGCTGACCGCGCGGCTCGGACTGGCAGCGATTGATGTCACCCGGCCACTGCCGTTCAGCGCGCTGCCGCGGCCCGCTCTCGGCGATCTTGCGAAAGGCCTGTTGCGCAAGCGCGACGGCGACGACTGAACTATCGCTCACCCGTTGCTAGGGCCAGACGACGGTCAACCGGCAACGGTGCATTGCCGTCCGCCAGTTGCCGCCATTTGTAGAACGGCGAGTCAGGCGGCGGCGAGAGATCGGGTGTCCAACCCGTCAGCTTGTCCAGAACGTAAGTGTCCATTACCTTGCCGCGCCAGATACGCTGAACCTGACCGAGCAGTGTGAGCACCGCAGTAGTCGATGCCAAAAGAGAGGCATCGACCGGTTTCCGGGCGACATAGAGCCCGGCGTGCCCGGCAATCAGATCAAGACCCGGATCGCGGAAGCCCATGAAGCGGCTGCGTTCGTTGATCTGAATCACCGGCACGCGATCCCCGAGATACCAGCGCAGCATCGCGTAGATGCGATAATCGTCGGTCGCAATCCAGGTCGCGCCGGAGTTTTGCAATTCACTCTCAACGCGGCTCGCGACCTGCGCGAAGCCGGCCTCGCCGCCGATCGGATCGGTCTTGCCAATGAAATTCCACGGGCTGACGGTGTAATACAGAAAGACCGCGGCGACGAGGACAAGGCCCGATGCGATCGCGGCCTTGGCCCAGAATACTGAGGACTTCGCCATCCACGCCGGCCATTTTTCGCGGGACCGCGCCGCAAGGTCGATCGCCGCTGCCGCGAAGCCCAACGGCCAGATGAACATCGGCCAGGTATCGCCAACCCGCAGGGTCAGCGATTTCCAGAGGAAATACCCGAACGGCACCAGCACGGCGGTCGATAGCAGCACGGAGACCGCATCGCGATAGCGATATCCGCGCCATGCCGTGAGCCCCACACCGAACAGCACCACAGGCAGCAGGATCGGACCGACCTGCCCGAACTGAAGGCCGATATAGTCGCCAAGCGTGCGCAGCGTGACGGCATGCGTCGCGGTGGCGCGAACGAACTGAAACCTGAACGAGGCCCAGTCGTGCATCCCGTTCCAGATCAGGACCGGTGAGAACACCGCGACGGCGATCAACGCCGCGGCCCCCGGATACGGACTGCGCAGCCAGCGCCAACGCCAGTCCGGTACCACAATGAAGAGAGCAATGGCGGGCAGAAGTATCAGCGCGGTCAGTTTCGACAGCAGCGACAACCCGGCGAAGAGACCGGCCGCAAGCCACCAGCGTGCGTCGCCGCTCTCCGTGAGCCGCACCAGCGACCAGACCATCGCGAGTTCGAACGGGATCAGCGCGACGTCGGGCGCGACCTTCGCCATCAGCAGGCCGTAATACAGCGCCGCTTCCATCATCAGAACCGCCAGTATGGCGGCACGGACGTCGTGCGTGACGCGGCGGACGATATCGGCCAGCAACAATTGCGAAATCGGCATCGCCAGCAACCCGGCAAACCTGACACCGAAATTGGTATCGCCGAAAATCGCGGTGCCGAAACGAATGAACCACGCGATCATCGGGGGATGATCGAGGAAAGACAACGCGTTTTCCTTCGACCACGTCCAGTAGTAGGCCTCGTCCGTGCGCAGATCCAGCGTGCCGGCAAAGATGCATCGCATCGCCGTCATCACAGCGATCAATGCCGCGACGCAAAGCAGGGACCGAAGCGCCAGACGCTCCGGTTGCAACGCGGGTTTATCGGGTTCTGCGATTATCATCTGGATGCCGAGGATCGCGCCCGTCGCGCACGCATCCTTACAGGGTTCTCCGGCTTTCTTGATCACTCCGGCACCGGTGTCAATCGAGTGGTCTGAGTGCGCTGTGTGAGATTTCGCACACATACGGGTCGAAATCAGGCTGGCCTGAACATCCATTCAGAAAAATTGTCTGATTCACCCCGCCGGATTCTTCGAACCACCTTTTCAAAGCAAGCGACGAACCTGTGACGGGCAAGAGCGACACCCCAGCACGAGCCCGCAACTTGAAACTGAATTTTCGATTGAACTGTAACCCGCGCATTATGCGCATCATTTAAGGAGAACGACCATGCTACGTAAAATTGCTCTCGGACTTGTTGCCGCAGCTTCCCTCAGCGCGTTGGCGCTGGCTCCGACCGCCGCTTCGGCGCACGGGCATGGCGGAGGGCACGGCGGTGGTCATCACGGCCACCACTTCGGTCATTTCGGCCATGGGCACGGCTTCGGCGTCGCCTATATCGACGACGGCTATGACGACGGCTGCTATGTGGTGCGGCCCGTGCCGACCCCATTCGGTTTCCGCATGCGGACCATCAACGTCTGCGACTGATCCAGCTTCCGGTTCGGTCAAAAAAACCCCGGCCGCTCAGCGGCCGGGGTTTTTGCATTGCGCCGTGAAAAATACCACACGCTGATCCACGATCGTTGAACGGTATATCCGAACTCATCGATTGACTTGCCGTTGCGCGGTGACAAACTCGGACACTCATGACCCGTGATGACGGGCCATGACAGTGAAGCTTCGGAGGAAGCCATGCTCGATCGACGAGAGATGATGAAACGCGTCGGTGCCGGATTGGCAGTCGGTGCGATGACCGGCCTCAATCCCCTTAAGGCCTTCGCGCTGGACGGCGTGACCTTGCCGTTCGACAACGGCGAGCGTCCGCTGGTGAAATATCCGCAGAAGCGCCCGATGATCGGTCAGACAAGCCGCCCGCCGCAACTCGAAACACCCTTTTCGGTTTTCAACGAAGGCCCCATCACCCCGAACGATGCCTTCTTTGTCCGCTATCACCTGGCCGACATCCCGCTCAATATCGATCCCGACACATTCACACTCGAAATCAAGGGCAAGGTCGATCATCCGCTCAAACTGTCGCTCAAGGATATCAAGAAGATGAAGGCGACGGAGATCGTCGCCGTCAATCAGTGCTCGGGCAACAGCCGTGGATTTTCCAATCCGCGTGTCCCCGGCGGACAGTCCGGCAACGGCGCGATGGGCAACGCGCGCTGGCGTGGCGTGCCGCTCAAGGCCGTACTCGATCAGGCCGGCGTGCAGCAGGGTGCGAAGCAGGTGGTTTTTGGCGGCATGGACGGCCCGGTCAGCGACAAGACGCCGGACTTCGCCAAAGCACTCGACATCGACCACGCACGCGACGGCGAAGTTATGCTGGCCTATCTCATGAACGGACGGGATCTGCCGGTTTTGAACGGCTTCCCGCTGCGGCTCGTGGTGCCCGGATATTATGGCACCTACTGGGTCAAGCACCTCAACGAGGTCACCGTCATCGACAACGTCTATGATAATTTCTGGATGAAGACAGCCTATCGCATTCCGGACAATACCTGCGCCTGCGTCGAACCGGGCACCCCGCCGAAGGCGACAGTCCCCATCAACAGGTTCAATGTCCGCTCCTTCATCACCAATGTCGTCGACGGCACGAAACTCAGGACCGGTGGCAGGCTTCTGAAGGGCATCGCGTTCGACGGCGGCACCGGAATCAAGGAGGTCGCCGTGTCGATCGATGGCGGCAAGACCTGGAAGACCGCGCGGCTTGGCCGGGACTACGGCAAGTACTCGTTCCGTGAATGGCGAGTTCCGATCAAACTCACCTCCGGTCCGCATGAACTGAAGGTGCGCGCGACCAGCAATGGCGGTCAGGTACAGCCCGCCGAGGCCGCGTGGAATCCGGCCGGTTACATGCGCAACGTCATCGAGACCGTCCGCGTGACGGCGGCTTGAGGGAGACGATCATGACGCGTTCAGCCCTCCTCGCTCTCGCAAGCGCCATCGGACTGGCCGGGGTCATCTGCGCCTTCGGTCTGACGGCGGCCGGCGCCAAGCCAGTCTCCTACAAGCTTCCGGATGAAACTGCACAGTTCAAGCCGGGACCCAATCTCGATGTCGTGAAGAACAACTGCACGGCCTGTCATTCGGCCGACTACATCCAGACCCAGCCGCGTGGCCCGAAATTCAAAAAGGATTTCTGGCAGGCCGAAGTGAACAAGATGATCAAGGTGTACGGCGCGCAGATCGAGGAGACCGACATTGGCAAGATCGTCGACTATCTGACGGCGACTTATTGACGTCGGAAGCCGGTATTCACCGAGAATCTGGGGACGTTCGGTCTCCGGATCGCGTCCCCTGCCTCTCCCCGCCATGTCCGAGGTGAGCACGTCGCGACCATATGGCGTGGAGGGAGTGCCCCGAATTGTGGCAAAATTGCCCCGTGATCCCAGTATCAGACTGTTTCAGACATTTCGGCCTAGCGTTTGATCTATCAAGCCGGGCCGAGAGCGCGTATCGTGTGCGCCGTCGGACAAGCCGGTTTCCGGGGGGACCGACGGTTTGCTATCTTTCAATCCTGCGGAGACTTGGGAATGGCTAAGGGTACTGTGAAATGGTTCAACCCGACCAAAGGTTACGGGTTCATCCAGCCGTCCGGCGGCGGCAAGGATGTATTCGTCCATATTTCGGCCGTCGAAAAAGCGGGCCTTTCAACGCTCAATGAAGGCCAGACGGTTGAGTTCGAGGAAGTTGCCAACCGCGGCAAGACCTCGGCAGAGAACCTCAAGGTTTGACGCGACGACGCGATCCTCAAGACCCGGAAGAGGTCAAGAGCGCGTCGCGTCCTGACAGGCAGGATGCATTCTGCGGCGAATGACATCGGCTCCGCCAACGCAATCAAGTTTACGCCATTAGCGCAGACTTGATCTGCTGGCTGCGATATCGGCACACCGTGCGGCGCCGCAGCCGCGCGGAAGTGGGCAGCCTCAATCTTTCTTGACCCATTGCTCGACGGTCATGACATCGGGCAGTTGCGCATAGCCGCGCGGCCACATATCGACCACCCATTCCACATGCGTAGCGCGTTCTATCAGCACCGCGGTGTTGTGCGGGGTCTGCAGCACAAGCGTGTTGCCACGATAATGCGGATTCCCCACGGTGTGAAATTTCAGAAGTCCCCAGTCCTGCAAGACCAGCAACAGACTCGTGACGTTGCGCGTCGTGTCCCAGCAATCGAAGTTGTGCTTGTCATCGCCAGCGCGGAAATCGGCCCGCGCCACACGCTTGTTGGTTCCGAGGATCGGTCCCATGCGGCGATCAAACCAGACCACGGCGTTTTGCGCCGCCCGGCGCTCCGCAGCGGCGGATGACCGACCCGCTGCCAGAATTCGTGTGAGCGCAGCCCGGTCGGCCGATTTGAAATCGATCACTTCGCGGCGTCGGCAGACGAAGCCGTAGCAAACCGTCATGGATTTCGCGGTCGGCGGATAGATCGAGACCGACGTGTAGAGCTGCGAGATGCCGGGGCTGAGTTCAGTGGCGCCGGCGGAGCTCTCCATGGTCGGCACCATGAGCAGCATCGCCGTCGCCGCAAGCAGATGAAACACGCAGTGAGTACGTGAGTCGTCATGTCGTCGATCCAGAAAGCCAGCCATTACGCCTCAATGAAATTCCCGATACCGGTGCCCCCGGCATTGGCTCCATCCCGGATTGAGATTAGCTTGCCGGCGCAGAAAAAGAGTCGCGCGGATGCAACAGCGATCAGATTTTTATCGCGATGTGCGCGCCGCATCACATGCCAGTTATCAAACCGGCAGGTTGCGCTCGAGACCTTAGGAAATCGCCGATGTCGCCACATCTTCCGCCGCCGTTTTCGGCTCCCTATGCCCCGGACGACCGAGCGATCGCGGCGCGGCTGCTCGCCGAAGTGCGGCTGACGCCCGAACGGGAGGCGCGGATCGATCACACGGCGCGTCGCCTGATCGACGCCATCCGGCAGAACGACGATTCCTTGGGCGGCGTCGAGGACATGCTGCGCGAGTTTGCATTATCGACCAAGGAAGGCCTCGCACTGATGGTGCTCGCCGAGGCGCTGCTGCGGGTGCCCGATGCCCGTACCGCGGACCGGTTCATTGAGGACAAACTCGGACAAGGCGACTTCATCCACCACGAAACCAAGTCCAGTGCCTTCCTCGTCAACGCGTCCGCCTGGGCACTCGGGCTATCGGCGCGAGTCATTCAGCCCGGCGAAACGCCCCAGGGAACCATCGGGCGGCTGGCCAAGCGGCTCGGGGTGCCCGCGGTCCGCGCAGCGACGCAGCAGGCCATGCGACTGATGGGCAGTCACTTCGTGCTTGGCGAGACCATCGAGGCGGCGCTTGATCGGGCACGCGCGCACGCGTCGGCCCACGCCCGCTACTCCTTTGACATGCTCGGCGAAGGCGCGCGCACGGCCGCGGATGCGGAACGCTATTTCAAGTCCTACGCCGCCGCGATCGAGGCGATCGGCCAGGGCGCTAGCGACAGGCCCCTGCCAGACCGTCCAGGCATTTCCGTCAAGCTGTCGGCGCTGCATCCGCGCTACGAGGCGATGAGCCGGCAACGGGTGATGGCGGAACTGGTGCCACGCGTCATCGATCTGGCAGCGCGCGCCAAGACGCGCGATCTCAACTTCACGGTCGATGCGGAGGAAGCCGACCGGCTGGAGCTGTCGCTCGACGTGGTTGCCGCCGTTGTCGCCGACCCCTCGCTCGCCGGCTGGAGCGGCTTCGGCCTCGCCATCCAGGCCTATCAGAAGCGTGCCTCCGCGGTGATCGACTACGTCGACGAGCTTGCGCGCCGCTTGGACCGGCGGATGATGGTCCGTCTGGTGAAAGGCGCGTACTGGGACACCGAAATCAAGCGCGCGCAGGAACGCGGGCTCGACGGCTATCCGGTGTTCACCCGCAAGGCGATAACCGACCTGAATTACATCACCTGCGCGAAAAAACTGCTTGCGCTGCGGCCGCGCCTCTTTCCGCAATTCGCGACCCATAATGCCCTCACTGTCGCCACGCTGCTCGAACTGGCCGATAGCGACGACGACTACGAATTCCAGCGCCTGCACGGCATGGGCGAGGCCCTTTACGCCAGGCTCGGCAAGGATCGCCCGGCCATCGCCTGCCGCACCTATGCGCCGGTTGGGAGCCATCGCGATCTGCTCGCGTATCTGGTGCGCCGCCTTCTCGAAAACGGCGCCAACTCCTCATTCGTGGCGATGGCTTCCGATCCCCAAGTGCCGGCGGACACCTTGCTGCGCAGACCGGCCGATATCATCGGCAATGCCGACAACGCCGCGCACGCGAAGATTCCGCTGCCGCGCGACATGCTGCTGCCCGAACGGATCAATTCGCGCGGCATCGAATTCGGCGAACGCGCGGCGCTCGACGGCCTTGTCGCCAATGTCGCCGCCGAAGGCGCTTCTCTCGCCACCGTGCCGATGACCGACAGCACACGAGAGGGCGTGGACCGCGCCGTTTCCACGGCGCGCGAAAGCTTCCTGAAATGGAGCCGTACACCGGCGGCGCGCAGGGCCGGTGTTCTCGATCGCGCCGCGGACCTGCTGGAGCAGCGCATGGCGCATTTCATCGCGCTGCTGCAACGGGAGGGCGGCAGGACGCTGGACGATTCCGTGTCGGAAGTCCGTGAGGCCGCGGACTTCTGCCGCTACTACGCCGCCGAAGGCCGCAAGCTGTTCGGCAGCGCGCAGGCGATGCCGGGGCCGACCGGCGAGCGCAATACGCTACAGCTGCGGGGACGCGGCGTCTTTGCCGCGATCTCGCCGTGGAATTTTCCGCTGGCGATCTTCATGGGGCAAGTGACCGCGGCGCTGATGGGCGGCAATGCCGTAGTGGCCAAGCCCGCCGAGCAGACACCGCAGATCGCGGGCGAGGCCGTGCGCCTGCTGCACGAAGCCGGGATTCCCGACACGGCGCTCCATCTGATGCAGGGCGGTGGACCCATCGGGGCTGCGCTTGCCGCGCATCACGATATCGCCGGCGTGGTCTTCACCGGCTCGACGGAAGTGGCGCGGTCGATCAACCGTACGCTCGCCGCCAAGGACGGCCCCATCGTGCCGCTGATCGCCGAGACCGGCGGCATCAACGCCATGATCGCCGACGCAACAGCGCTGCCTGAGCAGGTCGCCGACGACGTCGTGACCTCGGCGTTCCGCTCCGCCGGGCAACGCTGCTCAGCACTGCGGCTTCTGTTCGTGCAGGAGGACGTGGCCGACCGCATGATCGAGATGATCGCGGGGGCCGCGCGCGAACTGCGGATCGGTGACCCCTCCGATCCCGCCACGCATATCGGCCCGGTGATCGACCGCGACGCCAAACAGCGGCTCGACGCACATATCGCGCGCATGACGCGGGAGGCCCGCGTGCATTTCGCAGGCAAGGCCCCCGCACCCGGCAATTTCGTTGCGCCGCATATCTTTGAATTGATCGACGCCGGCCAATTGACCGAAGAGGTATTCGGCCCCGTCCTCCACCTCGTGCGCTATCGTGCGGACAGCCTCGATGCAGTTCTGCGGTCCATTGCCGATACCGGCTACGGCCTGACGCTCGGCATCCACTCGCGCATCGACGACACGGTCGAGGCGATCGTCGATCGCCTTTCGGTCGGCAACGTCTATGTCAACCGCAACATGATTGGCGCCGTGGTCGGCGTGCAGCCGTTCGGTGGTCACGGCCTGTCGGGGACCGGGCCGAAGGCCGGTGGTCCGCACTACCTCACGCGGTTTGCGACCGAGCAGACCGTCACGGTGAATACCGCAGCGGCCGGAGGTAACGCCGCATTGATGACCGAAGAAGGCAGTCAACTTCCCCCACGCAACTAGGCACGCAACCATGGCCAAGCGAGCGCAAGTGCGATCAGGCCTAGAATGATGGCAACGCCGATGGCCCAGGAACTGACGCGTACAGCGCTTACCGCCTCGCGTTCGCTCTCATTTTGAGCGATCT
>JBDTCP010000204.1:0-8525 GCA_039923555.1 Nitrobacter sp. | reverse complement strand
ATGATCAAGCAGCGCCAGGAGTCGGTCGAGCTTTATGAAAAGGGCGGCCGTGAGGAACTGGCCGCGCAGGAGCGCGCGGAAATTCTCGTGATCTCGGGCTATCTGCCGAAGCAGATGTCCAACGACGATGTGAAGGCTGCGATTACCGCCGTCATCACGGAAACCGGCGCCGCCGGGATCAAGGACATGGGCAAGGTGATATCAGCGCTGAAGGCGAAGTACGCCGGGCAGATGGATTTCGGCAAGGCCAGCGGCCTCGTGAAGGCCGCGCTGGCGGGTTGATTCTTCCCTCTCCCCTTGAGGGAGAGGGTGCCCGAGTGAAACGAGGGCGGCTGAGGGGTCTATGAGCTATGCCCCTCACCCGGCGCAATCTCGCTTCGCTCGATTTTGCCACCCTCTCCCGCAAAGGGGAGAGGGTTGGTGCCGTGTTTGTGGCGAGTTGGCGCGACATGCTCACAGAAACCTCCGACTACGACAAACTCTATCGCGACTTCCGCTGGGAGGTGCCGGCGCGCTTCAACATCGCCACCGCCGCGTGCGACCGCCACGCCGATGGCTCGGGAAAACTGGCGCTGATCTATCGCAACGAGGACGGCAGTGCCACCAACACCACCTTTGACGAGTTGCGCGACTTCTCGCGCCGCTTCGCCAACGTTCTGAAGGCCGACGGCCTGCAGCGCGGCGATCGGGTCGGCGTGTTCCTGTCGCAGTCGCTGGAGTTGCCGGTGGCGCATCTCGCCGCGTTCCGCTCGGGATTTGTGTCGGTGCCGCTGTTCACGCTGTTTGGCGATGACGCGCTGGAATTCCGCCTCGCCAATTCCGGCGCCAAGGCCATCGTCACTGATGAGACCGGCTGGGAGAAGCTCAGCCGGATTCGCGAGCGTCTGCCTCACCTGCAGGACATCTACATTGTCGGCGGCGACATTCATGCCGGCGCGAAGTCGTTCTGGCAGGCGATCGAGGACGCGCCCGATGACTTTGCCACGGTCGAGACCGTCGCCGACGATCCGGCGATCATCATCTACACCTCGGGCACCACGTGCAATCCCAAAGGCGCGCTGCACGCGCACCGCGTATTGCTCGGCCATCTTCCGAATGTCGAGATGGCGCACGATTTCTTTCCAAAACCCGGCGACGTGATGTGGACACCAGCGGACTGGGCGTGGATCGGCGGACTGTTCGATGCGCTGTTTCCGGCGTGGTATTACGGCGTGCCCGTCGTCGGGAATCGCGCCCGGAAATTCGATTCCCGCGAAGCCATGCAACTCATGGCCGATCACGGGGTGCGCAACGTGTTCCTGCCGCCGACCGCGCTCAAGCTGATGCGGCAAGCCGGCGTCAAGCACGACGGCGTGAAACTGCGCAGCATCTTCTCCGGCGGGGAGTCGCTCGGCAGCGAACTCCTGGATTGGGTGCGAGCCACCTTCGGCGTCGAGGCGCACGAAATCTACGGGCAGACCGAATGCAATCTGGTGGTCGGCAGCAATTCAAAGCTGTTTCCGATCCTTCCCGGTTCGATGGGCAAGGCGACACCAGGTTTTGATGTGTGCATCGTCAATGAAAACGGCGAGATATTGCCCAACGGCGCCACCGGCATCATCGGCGTGCGTCAGCCGAACCCGTGCATGATGCTGCAATACTGGCGCAATCCGGACGCGACCGCGAAGAAATATGCCGGCGACTTCCTGCTCACCGGCGATCTCGGCCGCCGCGATGACGCCGGCTACTTCTGGTACATGAGCCGCGAGGACGACGTCATCACTTCGGCGGGCTATCGCATCGGACCGTCAGAGATCGAGGACACGCTGATCAAGCATCCAGCGGTGGCGCTCGCGGCCGTGGTTGGTATGCCGGATCCGATCCGCACCGAAGTGGTAAAGGCGTGGATCGTGCTGCGACCGGGCTTCGCGGCGAGCGACGCGCTGGCGCGCCAGATCCAGGACTTCGTCAAGGTCAAGCTTGCCGCGCACGAATACCCACGCATCGTCGCCTTTGCCGACAGCCTTCCGATGACCGCCACCGGCAAAGTGTTGCGGCGCGAGCTGCGCGCACTCGGCTGAATTGGTTCCCGTCCAGGAATGAAAATAGTTCGGTTCCTGCCCTGGAACCAGGTCCGAACCGCCGCGTTGTCGCCCAGCAAACAGGAGGCGAACATGGGCTTTGGACGCGGACTTCTTCTCTGGTTGATCGGGATTCCAATCCCGTTGATCATTCTCCTCGCCATCTTCATGCACCATTGAGCGGAGAAGAAACATGAGTATCGGCACAATCATTCTTATTATTCTGATCATCGCGTTGCTGGGCGGCTTCAGCGGCGTCGGCGGTGGGCCATTCTACGGAACGGGCTACTACGGCGGCGGCGGCCTCGGGCTGGTGATCATCATTCTGATCATCCTGCTCCTGATGGGACGCCTTTAGCACGAAGGCCTTGAAGCTGTGCGAAGGCCCCGGCCTCCGGGGCTTTTTCGCACTTCCATGACACGGGAGGTGCGAAACTACCCGGGCGTCTGGATTCCACACTTCTTGAGCGCCGCCAGCATGCGCTGTGGTGGCTCCATCTTCACCGTGAGCGGCCGGCCGGTTTCGAGCAGGCTTTTCAGGCTGGAAAGAATCGCCGGCCAGCCCGCTCGCCCGCCGGAAAGAATATCCGCATCTAGCACGCGTTCATGGGATTCGGTCATGGTGAGGCGGACGGCGTCGCCAGCCTGTTCAATTTCGTAAGTGACGAGCGTTTGGCCGAGCTTGTCGACGAGACCCGGCCAGGTCACGTTCCAGGTCACGGTGAGTTTGCGCAGCGGATCGCATGCGATCACCTTGCCGTCGATATGCAGCGAGCCGTCGGGCGCACGCACTGCGAATGCGCCGCCAGTTCGCGGCTCCACCTCGATGGCGAAGCCGAAAAAATACTGCCGGCTGAAATCCGCCGATGTCAGCGCCTGCCACACTTTCTCCGGGTGGCGTCGATGTAGATGACGTAGACCGTGTCGGGGTGGAAGTCGGCGATGTTCATTTTTTGATCGGGACGACCGCGATGTCGCCGGTCTCAATCAGCGACTTGAGATTCGACAGGATGACCGGCCAGCCGCCCGAGATGGCCTCGATGAATTTTGTGCCGTCGCCGTCGAGGACGTGCGTGACGGTCAGCTTGACCGCGCCGTCGGCTGGCTCGATCTCTATCGTGCAGCGGGAATAACCTTCAGCTTTAAGCTCGGGGCTGAATTCATTGCGCCACTTGATGACAAGGCGTTTGGATGGATCGACTTCCATGATTTCGCCGGCATCCGCGACGCGGCCGTCAGGGAATACGATCTTCCACGATGAACCGGTCTTCCAGTCGCTCTCCTGATGAGCGCCGAACCAGTATTTCTGGTTCATCGCCGGATCGATCAGCGCATCCCAAAGTTTCTGCGCTGTAGTCCTGATATAAATCACATAAACGAATTGCGGCTTACTCATCACTGCTCTCCAGTTTGCGCTTTAGGTCGCTGAGCGCCTGAAGCTTTCCACGCTCGAATTTCCTGATCCACCGCTCGCCGATCCGATGGATCGGCAGCGGATTGAGGTAGTGCAACTTTTCGCGGCCGCGCTTTACTGTGCTGACGAGGTTGGCCGCCTCGAGAATCGCGAGATGCTTGGTGACGGCCTGCCGTGTCATGGCGAGACCGTCACAGAGTTCATTCAACGTCTGGCCGTTCTCGGCGTGCAGCCGATCCAGCAGCGAGCGCCTGGACGCATCGGCCAGCGCCTTGAAGACCTCATCCATGACGGTACGGACAATAGGAAACCTAATGGTTGCATGTCAAGCGGCATGTCGTTCGTCATAGCAATCGGCGGCATCTGGTTCGCGTTGACGCCACAAAAATCAGATCAGGGACACCTTCGGTGTGATCAGCACACTTTCAATCTCGCGCAGCAGCCGTGCCAGCCGTTCCGCCCATTGCGCTTGTCCGGCTTTGTCCGCAATCAAATCCTGCCGGATCTCGATGCCGGTGTTCATCAGCCCGTGTTTCTCGCCATGTACCGGAATGGTGTAGTCGGTGATGTCGCTCACCGCGTAGGGTTTGTTGTCGCCGACCACGAGATCGCCCTCGGCACGCAGCAGCGACAGCAGGAGGTGCGGCAGGACCGTATCGCGGTGATAGAGCGCGCCGACATGCCAGGGACGCGCGACGCCGGCATAGACCGGCGTGAAACTGTGCAGCGAAACCAGCATGGTGGGACGGCTCCGCGCCAGCCGGCTATCGATCGTCTCTTTGATCCGGCGATGATAGGGCTCGAAGATCGCGCGCCGCCGCGCGGCAGTCTCGGCCTTTGAAATTCGCTCGTTGCCTGGAATGACCGTGGCTTCGCTGAGTGCCGGAATCGAACTCGCGACATCCGGCGGCCGGTTGCAGTCGATCACTAGCCGCGAAAAGCGCTGCGCGATCAGATGCGCATCGAGCGCCGCCGAAATTTGCTCGGCCACGCCGGCAATCCCGATGTCCCATGCGATATGCCGCTGCCGTTCGCTTTCCGGCAAACCGAGGTCGGCAAGCGCATCCGGAATCATGCGTCCATAGTGATCGCAGGTCAGCAGGAAGGGCGAAGTGCCGGAGACGTTGTGTTCGAGCGCGGGCGGAACCGGACTGCCGCCAACGCGCAGGCAGAGGTTGTGTTCGCGATCCAGAGTCATTTCACGTCTGCAGTTGGTTCATTCGGCCGCGGCGGCGCAGGTTTGTGCCGGTTAAGCGGGGAGTGTTTTGACCCAACCGCGATGCCCAGCGAAGATCATTCAATCGCAACAAGCACGCTGTTGTGGACATCTGGGAATTTTAGGGGATATCTCCGAGAACAAATAGCGTACAATACTGGCGAAGGTGGCGTTGATTCGCAACACTAGTTGCGGGCGCAGCTTTATCCGCCGCCGACATTGAGTGAGACGGCGCATGCGTTTCCCACCCAGCTTTATT
The DNA here is from genome assembly GCA_039923555.1 of Nitrobacter sp. Lineage (GTDB taxonomy): Bacteria > Pseudomonadota > Alphaproteobacteria > Rhizobiales > Xanthobacteraceae > Nitrobacter. Next base: position 3,576 of record JBDTCP010000204.1, on the reverse strand, counting down.
GATGAGGTCAAGGCCCGCCTTCCGATTTCGGAAGTGGTGAGCCGGCGTGTGAAGCTGAAGCGGGCGGGCCGCGAATTCAAGGGTCTGTCGCCGTTCCAGCAGGAAAAGACACCGTCGTTCACCGTGAACGACCAGAAGCAGTTCTACCACGACTTCTCCACCGGCAAGCACGGCAACATCTTCGACTTCGTGATGGAGACCGAGGGCGTTTCCTTTCCCGAAGCGGTTGAGCGGCTTGCGGCGATGGCGGGGCTTCCGCTTCCGCGCAACTCAAGAGAAGACGAGCAACGGGAGCAGCGTCAAAAATCCCTGTTCGACGTGATGGAGCTCGCGACCAAATATTTTGAGCAGAACCTCGCTTCGCGTACTGGTGCGCAAGCGCGAGGCTACCTGTCGGATCGTGCCATTGCCCCATCCAGTATTGTCGAGTTCCGGATGGGCTACGCCGCTGCGGATCGCTTCGCATTAAAGGAATATCTGGGATCAAAAGGCGTTTCGGTTGCTGACATGATCGAAGCCGGCTTGTTGGTCGCCGGCGATGATATTCCTGTGCCTTACGATCGCTTTCGCGATCGGATTATCATTCCGATTCACGACCAGCGCGGCCGTGTCATCGGATTCGGCGGCCGTGCTCTCAAGAAGGACGTCCAGCCCAAATATTTGAATTCTCCTGAAACGCCGATCTTTCACAAAGGCTCGATCGTTTTCAACTTTCATCGCGCGCGCCAGCCCGCTCACGAGGCGAATTCGGTTGTCGCCGTCGAAGGCTACATGGATGCCATTGCGGTTTACCAGGCCGGAATCAAGGCCGTGGTTGCCACGATGGGGACGGCGTTTACGGAAGAACAAATAGCCACGCTGTGGAGATTGTCTCCTGAGCCGGTCGTTTGCTTCGACTCGGATCGTGCCGGCATCGCAGCCGCCTATCGATCGGTTGACCGGATCTTACCCTTGCTGAGGGTTGGAAAGACTTTCCGGTTTGTGTTCATGGACGATCAAAAAGATCCCGACGACTTGATTCGAGAAAAAGGAGTTGAGGCATTCAGAAACGTTTTGTCAGGCTCCCTGCCATTGTGGGATGTACTTTGGCAGCGCGAGACAGACGGTCATGACGTTCGAACGCCTGATAGCCAAGCTGCGCTGGAACAGAAGCTCTATGCGCTGGTCCGGACAATCCAGGACCCGGCCATCAACACGGCCTTCTATCGGACCTCCCGGATGCAACTCGCCAATCTGTTTTGGCAAGTCAATCGAGGGCCGGCCCGAAATAATAAGAAAGCAAGCTCCAAATCAGTTCAAGACGATCTCAAGTTTCGTGGCGAAGGGCAGCGGTCGGGGTTGCAAAAAGTCGTTCTGGGAATGCTCGTCGAATATCCCGAACTTCTCGAGGACAAGCAGGACTCGGTCGAGCGCTTGCACTTCCCCGAAGACTTTGATCGTTTTTTGACGCATCTCTTTCAGTTGCTTCTGACTGAACCCAAGCTATCTGTTTCCAAGATTTGGGAGGAAATTGACCCCGAATTTTATAAAACGCTTCAAACGGTCCACGGAGAAGCCGGTGAAGGAAAACGGCGTGGACACCGGCTGTTTGAAAGCTTTGCCATTTTAGGTCGTGATCCGCCGCTCGATTTTGTGTCCGGATGCACGGATCACTTCATGAAAGTCCTGCATTTGCATGAGATCGAAGATGACATCCAGCGCGCCAAGCTCGAAGCCGGACAGGGAGAAGAATCCGCTGTCGCGCGTCTGCTAAGTCTGGTTCGTGAAAGTCACGCCGAACAGGAAAACATAAGTACTGAGGGCGTGGCCTTATCGGAGTGGGCGGAAGACATCACACGCGTGTGGGCGCCCCAACGGGGCACGATGCACCTCGCGGCGTGAGCGAGCATGGTTCAGGGGCGAGCATCAGAACAGGGCAAAACAACGGAGATAATCAGCAAATTCAGGAGCTTGCACGGGGATCAACCGCCCAGGCAGTCTGGGGCCAAGCCGGACGCCGCGCCACCAGGTTCCACCGCCTGTTACCGGCGGATCGCCTTGCATCATCAGCGACACTCCTTATTTAGGGAATTGAACGACGCCGACCGGCGTTCGGGACCGATGCAAGCGATGCAGTTTGGCCGCGCGATCGAGGCTCGTCTGTCGGAGGTCGACGGCACCGAGGCCTGCTTGGGCGGGTTCGGCCGGGTTCCTCGCGGGGCGACGGATACAAAATGATACGGGACGGCGGCGTCCGAAACCGCAAAAAGACTCGCCAAATCCACGGTTTGGCGGCAAAAACAGAGTTAATCAAAAGTTAGAGGCTGGCAGGCCAGTACATCGCAGGCAAGACATCCGAGAAGACATCCAACGCGAGTACGATCATTCAGCGAGAGAGTTGACGGGGTGGCGAGAGGTTTGCGCCGCCCTTTGCGCGTCGTGAGCGGCGCAATTTCAAGGTGCTGGGCGCAGCGCGGAATTCAAGGTGAAGCGGGTAGCGCTTCCCGATGAGTGTGTTTCAGGAGCGGTGAATGGCGAGCAAGGCAAAGACGCTGCAGGTCAAGGACAAGGACAAGGACGACAAGGTAGCGGACGCCCCCGAGAAGGACGCTCCGGACGCGCCGTCGCCGTTGCTCGACCTCAGTGATGCCGCCGTCAAGAAGATGATCAAGCAGGCCAAGAAGCGCGGCTTTGTCACCTTCGACCAACTCAATGAAGTGCTGCCGTCCGACACCACCTCGCCGGAGCAGATCGAGGATATCATGTCGATGCTCTCGGACATGGGCATCAACGTGTCCGAGTCCGACGAGGCCGACAGCGAGGACGAAAACAAGGAGGAGGCCGAGGACGAGACCGACAACGAGTTGGTTGAGGTCACGCAGAAGGCCGTCACCGAGGTCAAGAAGTCGGAGCCGGGCGAGCGCACCGACGATCCCGTGCGGATGTACCTGCGCGAGATGGGCACCGTCGAGCTGTTGTCGCGCGAGGGCGAAATCGCCATCGCCAAACGCATCGAGGCCGGCCGCGAGGCGATGATCGCAGGGCTCTGCGAAAGCCCGCTGACCTTCCAGGCCATCATCATCTGGCGCGATGAACTCAACGAAGGAAAAATCTTCCTGCGCGACATCATCGACCTCGAGGCCACCTATGCCGGTCCCGACGCCAAGAACAACATGAACCCGGCGCTGCTCGGCGCGCCTGTCGGCGCTGACGGCCAGCCATTGCCGGCGGGCGACGCCGCCGCGGCACCGGCCGAGGGCGGCCTCGGCGCCACCGTGACCGCGCCACCCGCAGCACCGCCGTCGCCGACCCCGTTCCGTGCCGCGTCCGCGCGCGGCGCGCCGGGCGGGGCGACAGACGGGGCCGAGAAGGATCCAGCCGAGTCGGCTGCCGAAGGCGACGAGGACGACGACTTCGAAAACCAGATGTCGCTCGCGGCCATCGAGGCCGAGCTGAAGCCGAAGGTCGTGGAGACCTTCGACAAGATCGCCGACAACTACAAGAAGCTGCGCCGCCTGCAGGAAGCCGACATCTCCAACCAGCTTCAGAACGAGACGCTGTCGCCGGCGCAGGAGCGCAAGTACAAGAAGCTGAAGG
>JBDTCP010000203.1:0-12708 GCA_039923555.1 Nitrobacter sp. | reverse complement strand
GCTTTCACCTGGCGGTCTCGCGAAGATCTGACCATCGATACCCGTACCGCCACGGAATACGGCGTGGTCCGCACCTTTGCCGAGACGGTCTTCACCTGGACCTCGGGCGGTTATGCCGGGCTTGGTGGTGGTGCGACAGCCTATACTGCGGCGCCGCCCGGAACGAGCGGCACCGGCGCCGTCTCCGGCGGCCAGCTGGGCGTGTACTACGCCTTCATCCAGTTCGCCGGCTTCACGATGGGTAAAGCTGCATCGCAGTTCAGCACTCCGTGGGGAAACTATCTGGGCAACAATCTCTACGACGGTCTGGTCGGCGGCGGCGGAGCGCTCACGGGCGTGAACCAGTTCACCTATACGGCGGAGTTCGGCAACGGCATATCGGGCTCGATCGGCATCCAGGATCCGAGCGCGTACTACCAGGCTGGCATTCTAAACCTCGGGGTAGCGCCGACCGCTATCTTCGGCACGGCCAACTTTGGCTACGGCGCTATTGATGACGGTGGGACCACCGTTCCTGACATCGTGGGCCAACTTCGCCTCGATCAGGCCTGGGGCTTGGTCCAGGCGTCGGTTGCGGCTCATGACAACAATGCCGCATACTACGGTGCCACTCAAGATACTGGCGGTCCCGGAGACAAGTGGGGTTGGGCCGGTCAGCTTGGCCTGTTGTTCAAGAACATCCCGACCGGAGCGGGTGACACGATCGACGTCCAAGGGGTCTATACCAATGGCGCGACCCGTTACAACATCCAGGATCTCGCCGCTGCGGCGGGTGTCAACACGATCTATACCGGCACAACCGGCATTGGAATTGGCTTTGCCCCGGATGCGGTGTTCGGCCCCGGCGGCCAGATTCAGCTGGTCTCGACCTGGGGCATGCGTGGCGCATTCAATCACAACTGGAATCCATACTGGAGCAGTTCGGTTTTCGGTGCTTACGCCTCGGTACGGTACAATGGCGCGGCGAAGGGTCTGATGTGCGGCGTTGGTGGTACGGTTACGACCGTGCTTGGTGCGGGTGTCACCACTTGTAACCCGGACTACAACATTGGGCAGATCGGTGCGAACCTCCGCTGGACTCCGGTCAAGAATCTGGCCTTCGCGACGGAAGCGGTTTACACCATGTTGGATCAGAAGTGCGCCGGCGTGGCGAACTTTGCTGCAGCCGACGCCCTTGGCAAGCCGGCGGGTAATTATACCCTGAAAGATCAGAACACCTGGACCGTGATGTTCCGCGCTCAGCGCAGCTGGTAATACCGGGCGTCTGACAAGTTCTTAAACCCTCCGCGCGAAATCGCTGGGGGTTTTTCTTTGCGGGTATGCGATCGGCGACGCAAGTCAGGCAAGTAACGGCGCCGGCCGGGACGTATAAGGACGATCCGAGTAGAGGCTATTATTCATCAGCTCAGCAACCAGCGCACCGCTCGATTTGTTGCTGGATGTCGTCCCAACAAATGGCCGTGATACCTCATAAGGCGAGGGTGGCCGATCCCACACTTTCGCAATATATAAAGCCGGGCACAGAGGCAGGCTTCAATAGGTAATAGTGAAATGCAGGTGGTGACGAATACGATGGCTCACAGGCGTTTGCCAACGGCTGCATGCATCGGTGCTGTGGTCTCGTTACTTGTCCTGGCTTCGTCGGCCGCGCGGGCCGGGAATTATCCGTATTGCATCAAGGGCGACTATTACGTGAGCCCTGCCGGGGATTGCAGTTTCGACACCTACCAGCAATGCCTCGCGACAGCCTCCGGCCGTCGCGCGTATTGCGACGTGAATCCGTTCGATCCTCCCCGGGAAGACGATCCCGCCGCATATCCTGATGCCCGAAGAAGCTTCGCCGATAAATCGCACAGTTCGCCGATTGCCGAACGGGCGGTTGGCTACTCCACCGCGGAACCGCGGTGCAAGTCCGCCTCGATCTGCAACTTCGAGCCGCCGCCGAAGCGCGCGCGATAGACCTGCAAGTTCTCCATGATGCGCTGCACGTAGTTGCGGGTCTCCGAGAACGGGATCAGTTCGACCCAGTCGACCGCGTCGACCTTGGGATCGCGTGGGTCGCCGTAACGATCGATCCATTTTCTGACGCTGCCGCGCCCCGCGTTGTAGGCCGCGAAGGTCAGGATGTAGGAGCCTCGATAGTCTTCGATCAGGCCGCCAAGCTCTGCCGCGCCGAGCGCCGCATTATAGGCGGGCTCACTCTTCAGGCGCTGGAGGTCGAAGCTCGCTCCGTATTTCCTGCAGACATATTTTCCGGCGTCCGGCGTCACCTGCATCAGCCCATAGGCGTGGGCCGGCGACACCACCGACGGATTGAAGGCGCTCTCCTGGCGCGCGATCGCGTAGACGATGCTGCGCTCAACGTCCGGTCCGATCGATTTGAAGGGCGGAATTCCGCTGACCGGATAAGCATAGAAATCGAACGGCAGTCCGCGATTGAGCGCGGCCTTGCCAGCCAGCAGCATGCCTCGCGCGTCGCCGTGACGCGCAGCGAGTTCGCCCAGTCCCAGCACCGCATCCGGGTCGCCGTTCTCGCCCATATCGGCAAGGATCTGGATCGCCATATCGCCTTCGCCGAGCGTATAAAGAAGTTGCACGGCACATACGATCTCCAGCCGCTCGACGCCGCGCGACCGGCTTCCGGGGACGCCGCGCAATTCGATTTGCGGCAGTCCGAGCTTTGAGCGCGCGAGCTGGCCATAGTAGCTGGTGGAATGCTCCGCCGCCGCGGCGTAGGCTTGGCGCGCCTCCTGGGCACGGCCCGCAGCCTCGGCGGCGCGGCCCTGCCAGTAGCCGGCCCGCGCCAGCGCTGTCGGATTGACGCTGCCGACGCCGATGCGGGCGAAATGCCGGGCGGCGGTGTTGGGGTCTTTCAGGAAACGCAGGGCGATCCAGCCGGCGGTGAATTCCTGTTCGGTCTTGTAGATATCGCGACTGGGGAGCGCGGCATCACGCGCGATCAGATATGCGGTGCGGTACTCGCCGACATCGATCATCTTGCGCGCGAGCAGCCGCCGCTCGATCCACCACTCATCGACATTGTAGAGCCGGTTGGGATCCCGCGGCGCGCTGAGCATCAGCCGCGCGGCGTCCGCGAACTTCTCCTCACGGCGCAGCAGTTGAATGTAGGCGAAGATATAGCCAGGATCGCCGTGCAGCTCGCGCGGTACTTTTTCGAGCAACGCGCGCAGGCTAGACGATTTGTGGTCAGCCGCGATCCGCGCCCTGGCGAGCGCGACTTGAGCGCTTCCGAGACGCTTCGCCGCGCGCAGCGCTGCGTCCTGCTCGCGGCCGTAGAGCAGATAATCCATCCGCGCCTTCTGATCGCCCGGCGCCAGCAGCGAGCCAAATACTTCCAGCGCCTTCTCCTCGAACGCTTCCGACATGGAGTCGGTCCGCCAGGCTTCTCGAACCAGACGCTCGGCGTTGGCGCGGTCGCCGCGCGCGAGCAGTGCGCGCGCCAAGGCGAGCCGTCCCTTGGCCGACAGCGGCCGCTCGTTTTCAAACCACGCCAGCACGGTCGCATCGTCGCGATGGTCGTCCCACAGCGAGGCTTCCGCGCGCCGGCGCAGGAATGTCTGCGACGGCCAACTCGGATTGGCAGCAATGAAGGCGCGGTAGCGCTCGGTCGACGCGCCGTTGTCGTCGCTGCGCAGGATGATCCACTCAGCGAGCTTTCGTGCCACCGGATCGGTGATAGCGGCCTCGGCCTGCGTGGCGTCGGACGACTTGTGCTTCCGGATCAGGTCGATGACGTTTTCGAGCGTGTCGAGATCGGCGCGCGACGTCGATGACGTCGCTGCCCTCGCGGCTTCTGGAACAGGCTTGCGTTTCGGCGGTGGCGGAAGCGCGGCGTGCTGGCGTGTGGCGGGCTGAATTGCCGGAGCAGCGGTGGCTTTGTCTTTGTCCAGTCCTGAGGCCTTGCCATGTGGCGCGACGGTGGCCGTCTTCGGAACGGTGTGGCGTGATGTCGGTCGCGGCTTCGGCACGGGAACCTTGGCCGCACCCGCGGTCCCGCTCCAAAGCCCGGCAGCCAGCACAAGGCTTGCGCTCAAAGCCGTCGTTCGCAACCATGTTGCACGGGCAAGCAATGTCACGGCAATCCTTCGCAGCGAATCATGCAGGCGCCTAAGATCGCATGTTTATTTCATTGAATATGTGGATAAAATACTAAAATGCTGATGGCAGAGATGTGTGCGCTCCGACCGCGGCAAAATCGCGGCTGTCGTTTTCCGGAGCGGACCTTTCGTCGCAGCGTCAGACCCGATATGACTGATGCGATATTGAATTCGGCAGTGGGCGAAGCCGCGCTCGGAGGAAGATTATGGCAGCCAGGACGAAGTTCCGGGGATCCTACACCGCCCTGGTGACGCCGTTCAAGAACGGCTCCGTCGATGAGGCTGCCTTTCGCAATCTGGTGAGCTGGCAAATCGACGAAGGCACCCATGGGCTCGTGCCGGTCGGCACCACCGGCGAGAGCCCGACGCTCAGTCACGACGAGCACCGCAAGGTGGTGGAATGGTGCATCGGCGAGGCCAGGGGCCGGGTGCCGGTGATCGCAGGCGCGGGCTCGAACTCGACCCGCGAGGCGGTCGATCTGGCTGTTCATGCCGAGAAGGCCGGAGCCGACGCGGTCCTGGTGGTGACGCCGTACTACAACAAGCCGACGCAGGAAGGCATGTACCATCACTTCAAGACGGTGAACGACGCCATCGGTATCCCCATCATCATCTACAACATTCCACCGCGCTCGGTCGTCGATCTCTCCGTGGAGACGATGACGCGGCTGTTCGAACTGAAGAATATCGCCGGCGTCAAGGACGCTACCGCCAATCTGGCGCGGGTCTCCCAGCAGCGCCATGCGATGGGGCCGGACTTCATCCAGTTGTCGGGCGAGGACATGACGGCGCTCGCCTACATGGCGGCAGGCGGACACGGCTGCATCTCGGTGGTCGCGAACGTGGCGCCAAAACTGTGCGCCAGCTTGATGTCCGCGGTGCTGAAGGGCGACTACGCCACCGGGCTCAAGGTTCAGGACCGGCTGGTGCCGCTGCACGACGCCATTTTCAAGGAGCCGGGCCTCGCCGGAGCCAAGCATGGATTGAAGTTGCTTGGCCGGCTCGATGAAGTCGTGCGCTTGCCGTTGCTGCCGGTGACACCGCCGACCGGAAAAGTGATCCGCGAGGCCATGGTGCATGCGGGCTTGCTCAACTGACGTTCGGTTGCGCGCTTGCTGGATTGCGGCCTTTGCACGCAACAGCAAAATTGCCAGTTGGAGGAATTGCGATGCTCAAGGAATTTCGTGAATTTGCGATGAAGGGCAATGTCGTCGACCTGGCGGTCGCCGTCATCATCGGCGCTGCATTCGGAGCCATTGTTTCCTCGATGGTGGCCGACCTCATCATGCCGATCATTGGCGCCATTACCGGAGGCCTCGACTTTTCCAATTATTTCACCGGTCTTTCGAAGACCGTCACCGCGACCAATCTCGCGGACGCGAAAAAGCAGGGTGCGGTGCTGGCGTGGGGCAATTTCCTGACCCTGACGCTGAACTTCCTGATCGTGGCTTTCGTGCTGTTCATCGTGGTCCGCTTCATGAGCAAGCTGAAGCGCAAGGATGAGGCAGCTCCCGCCGCGCCGCCGAAGCCGACCCGCGAAGAGGAGTTGCTGACCGAGATCCGCGACCTTCTGAAGAAGAAAACTTGAGACGCGACGCTGCTGATTTGGGCGTCGTCGCACTTATATAAAACGGCGCCCAGAGGTTTTGAGAGACATGGCCGAGAAGAACGAGCGTCCTATCAAGGTCATCGCCGAAAACCGCAAGGCGCGGTTCAACTATGCGATCGAGGATACCATCGAGGCCGGCATTGCCCTGACCGGCACCGAGGTCAAGTCCATCCGCAACGGCAAGACCACGATTGCCGAATCTTACGCCGATCCGAAGAATGGCGAGATCTGGCTGATCAACGCCAACATCCCCGAATATTTGCAAGCCAACCGCTTCAACCACGAGCCGAAACGGCCACGCAAGCTGCTGCTGCACAAAAAGCAGATCAACAAGCTGATGGGCGCAGTCGATCGCGAGGGCATGACGCTGATCCCGCTCAAGCTCTATTTCAACGAACGCGGGCGGGCCAAGCTGCTGCTGGCGGTCGCCAAGGGCAAGAAGCTGCATGACAAGCGCGAGAGCGAGAAGAAACGCGATTGGGGTCGCGAGAAGGGCCGGTTGTTGCGGGCGAGGGGATAGGAGTGCGCGTCATTGCGAGCCAACGGGTCGGCGCGAAGCGCCGCCTGATGACAGGCTCCGCGAAGCAATCTAGTTCTGACGGCCGACGCTCCTGGATTGCTTCGTCGCTTCGCTAAGAGGCTGCACCAGAATTGTGTCGACCTCGCAATGACCGCGAACTGTCGGAGAACGTCGCAATGAACCAGAAGAATCTGCTCGAAGTCGATTGGAGCAAGATTCCGGCGCCATCCGACGATGGTGCGACGCGGCACTTGCCGGGAAGAATGGTTCCACCGCTCGATCTGGTCGCAACCGACAACTCCTCGGTACAACTGTCGGCACTGAAGGGCCGAACGGTGGTGTTCGCCTATCCACGCACCGGCGAGCCGGGCAAGATCGGTTTGGTCGACGACTGGGACATGATTCCGGGCGCGCGGGGCTGCACGCCGCAGACCTGCGCGTTCCGTGATCTGTTTGCCGAGTTCAAGGCCGCCGGCGCGCAGCATGTGTTCGGTCTGTCGACGCAGGATCACGACTACCAGTGCGAAATGGCCGCGCGTCTGCATCTGCCATTCGCCGTGCTGTCGGACGAGAAGCTTTCGCTGACCCGCGCGCTCGATCTGCCGACTTTGGAGGTCGCGGGGCTGACCCTGATCAAGCGGCTGGCGCTGATCATCGACGACGGCAGGATCAGTCATGTATTCTACCCGGTGTTTCCGCCCGACCGGAATGCGGGCGACGTGCTGACGTGGCTGAAGGACAATCCGCTTTCAAGATAGTGGGTGCGGCCACTGCCTCGCCAACTCCGATTCCGCCCGGTCGTTAAACTTTGAATAATCGCTTCAAGGCAATTTCAGGTTTGATCTGCTTTGCTCTGGCCATGCGGATCAAACAGAAGCGTGCCATTCGGCGCATGCGGCGCCGGCATCAACGGGCGTGGCTTGTACTGGACTCCGTCGAGGGCAGATCGGAGTGCCAGGTCATGGACATCTCCAACGAGGGCGCGCGTCTGGTGGTCGCCTCCGGGCTGAGCCTGCCAAAGCGTTTCGGCGTCGCACTGGTCCCGAATTCTGCGCCGCGGGAGTGCGAACGGGTTTGGCGCAACGGCGACATGGCCGGCATTCGCTTCACCGGGTCGACGTAGAATTTCAGCGTTGCGTTAAATCGGCGCGCACCTGGGCAAAAACATTTTCGAACATCGTTGGCGTCAGCACGCGCGTGTTGGTGTTGTAGCGCGAGCAGTGATAGCTGTCGTAGAGTCTGACCGCACCGGCACGATGCACCGCGCCGTGCGCGAATGGCGCGGCCTTGGCGCGGAGGCCGAGGGCCTTCACCGCGGAATCATGAGCGATGCGGCCGAGCGCGACAATCGCCTGCAGCCGGGGCATCGCCACCAGCGTGGCCCCGAGGAACGTGCGACAGGTGTTGATCTCGGCTGGCAGTGGTTTGTTTTGCGGCGGCACGCAACGTACCGCGTTGCTGATGCGGCAATCGACGAGGGTGAGGCCGTCGTCAGGACGAGCCTGATAGTGTCCCGCGGCAAAGCCGTATTTGAGAAGCGTGGCGTAGAGCAGGTCGCCGGCGTAGTCGCCGGTAAACGGCCGCCCGGTACGGTTGGCGCCCTGCACGCCCGGCGCCAGTCCGACAATCAGCAGGGCGGCGTCGGAGTTGCCGAAAGAGGGGACTGGCGCGTTGAACCAGTCCGGTTCGCGCGCCCGCACCGATAGTCGATAGTCAACCAGCCGCGGGCAGAGGGGGCAATCGCGGCCGGGCTCTGCGCTGGTCTGGTTCGCGCCGGGAAGAGCAGGCTCGGCGCACGAGTGTGTGTCAGTCCTCAAAGTCGTCGTCATCACCCCGGGGCGCCACGGTGGTAGCCCGCTGCAGGAATTGCGGCGCATGGTGGCGCGGCTCGCGTGGCGTCGGACGCTCCGACGGGTCGCGGCCGAGTTTCGGTTGCAGTTCGACGAGATCGGTGAAGACGTCCGCTTGGCGGCGCAGCTCATCGGCGATCATCGGCGGCTGGCTTGAGATCGTGGAAACAACGGTCACACGAACGCCGCGGCGCTGCACCGCTTCGACAAGCGAGCGGAAATCGCCATCGCCCGAGAACAGCACGATCTGGTCGACGTGTTCGGCAAGCTCCATCGCATCGACCGCGAGTTCGATATCCATGTTGCCCTTTACCTTGCGGCGGCCGCTGGCGTCGATGAATTCTTTGGTGGCCTTTGTGACGACCGTGTAACCGTTGTAGTCGAGCCAGTCGATCAGGGGTCGTATCGAGGAGTACTCCTGATCCTCTATGATCGCGGTGTAATAGAAAGCGCGAACGAGTGTGCCCCGCGACTGGAATTCCTTCAAAAGGCGCTTGTAGTCGATGTCAAAGCCGAGCGTCTTGGCGGTTGCGTAGAGGTTGGCACCGTCGATGAAGAGCGCAATCTTGTTGGGTGACATCAAGTTTTCTCGTGATCGTTGTTTGCGTTATTGGCGCGACTGAGGCCAGCCACGCATTCCAATGATGTAAAGTTCGCGTCTTGCGGATCCGACTGAAATAGACACCGGCGCGATGAGGCGAGGCAAGAGCGGCATCTGTGATTTTGACGAAGCAATGAAGCGATTTCTTGTCCAGCGGCATTTATTCCGCTTCCGGACGCTCCGGCCTTCTGGCTCCGATATGGGTATCAGAGACCGTCCGCCGCGCCAAATACGAAATTCCCTGTTGCGAAAACCGCAAACCCACTATACCTAGCGGGTATAACCAACAGTTTCGATCCCATTTAACGGAGCGACAGGCGATGGCGCGCGTCACCGTAGAAGATTGCATTGACAAGGTCGACAACCGGTTCGACCTGGTCCTTTTGGCCGCGCATCGTGCGCGAATGATTTCGTCAGGCTCGCAACTCACGATTGATCGGGACAACGACAAAAATCCGGTTGTTTCGTTGCGCGAGATTGCCGAGCAGACCATCTCTCCCGAAGATATGCGCGAAGAGCTGGTTCATTCCTTGCAGAAATTCGTTGAGGTCGACGAGCCCGAGACCGACACCGTGCCGCTGATCGGCTCGGCCGGGGCGAGCGTCGATGCCGACGACACCGAGGTCGCCGTCGAGCGTATGACCGAGGAGGAACTGCTGAAGGGGCTGGAGGGGCTGGCACCTCCCGAGGAGCAGCCCGAAGAGGACGAATGACGCTCGTTGCCCTTGTGGCGTTTGCAAGCCCGGACCCTGGTCCGGGCTTTTTGCGTTTATGACCAAATTAGGGATCGCAGGGACGGGCGCCCATCATTCGGATCGGTGTCCCACGTCGGCCTCCCATTCCGATAACCAAAATCTCGTGCGGTTTTCAGATCGAATTCGACTTTTAGCCGGAACATTCTAGGATAGACATTCGGGGTGAGCGTACGGCTTTCCGCGCAATTAAGGCATTGATTTTATGGCGAGTTGGCCTGGCAGACGGCGGCAGATGCAGGCCGCGACCGGTTCGGTCGCGGTCGCTCCGACCTTGACCGCACCAGTTCGGGCGCCGCGCCCGCGCATGATGCGCCAGTACGACCTTGTCGAGCGTGTCCGCTCCTACAATCCGGATACCGACGAGGATCTGCTGAACCGGGCCTATGTCTATGCCATGAAGGCCCACGGCGAACAGATGCGGGCGTCGGGCGATCCCTATTTTTCCCATCCGCTCGAGGTCGCGGCGATCCTGACGGGTCTCAAGCTCGACGATGCCACCATCGTGGCGGCGCTGCTGCACGATACCATCGAGGATACCGAGGCCACCCGCACCGAGATCGACAACGTGTTCGGTCACGAGATCGGTGCGCTGGTGGAAGGGTTAACCAAACTGAAACGGTTGGAGTTGGTCTCGCGCGAGGCCAAGCAGGCCGAAAACCTCCGCAAGCTCCTGTTGGCAATCGCCGACGACGTCCGCGTGCTGCTGATCAAGCTGGCCGACCGGCTCCACAACATGCGGACGCTGGAATTCGTGCCGCCGGCATCACGCCAGCGCATCGCCGAGGAGACGCTCGATATCTACGCGCCGCTGGCGGGCCGCATGGGCATGCAGGAGATGCGCGAAGAACTTGAGGATCTCGCGTTCCGGACCCTGGATCCGGAAGCTCACACGGTAGTGATGCAGCGATTAGACTCGCTGGCCGAGCGCAATCGTAACCTGATCAGCGAGATCGAGGACCAGCTCACGACCAGTCTTGCGGAAAATGGCATCGTCGCGCGCGTGCATGGTCGCCGCAAGCAGCCATTTTCGATCTGGACCAAGATGGAGCGAAAATCGGTCGGCTTCGAGCAGCTTTCGGACATCTTCGCATTCCGTGTGGTCATGCCCGATGTCGAAGCCTGCTATCGCGCGCTCGGCGTGGTTCACACGACGTGGCCGGTCGTGCCCGGGCGTTTCAAGGATTACATTTCGACGCCGAAGCAGAACGACTATCGCTCGATCCACACCACCGTGATCGGACCTGGCAACCAGCGCGTTGAATTGCAGCTCCGCACCGGGGAGATGGACCGCATTGCCGAATTCGGAATCGCCGCACATGCCTTTTACAAGGACGGTGTGGGTTCGCCGACCGAATTGCTCAACCGCGAGTCCAATGCCTTTGCGTGGCTGCGCCATACAATCGAAATGCTGTCGGAGAGCGCCAATCCGGAGGAGTTCCTCGAGCATACCAAGCTCGAGCTGTTTCATGATCAGGTGTTCTGCTTCACCCCGAAAGGCAAACTGATCGCACTGCCGCGGCACGCCAATGTCATCGACTTCGCCTACGCCGTGCATACCGACGTCGGCAACAGCACGGTGGGTTGCAAGATCAACGGCAAGTTCGCGCCGCTGTCGTCCGAACTGCAGAATGGCGACGAGGTCGAGGTTTTGACGTCGCGTGCCCAGGCCGCTCCGCCGTCGGCCTGGGAAGCGCTTGCAGTCACGGGCAAGGCGCGCGCTGCGATCCGGCGCGCCACCCGGGCCGCCGTGCGCGATCAGTATGTCAGTCTTGGCCGGCGGATCGTGGAGCGCCTGTTCATGCGCGCCAAGATCGAATACGGCGATGACAAGCTCACCGGCGCATTGCCGCGGCTGGCGCGTGCCTCGATCGAGGATGTGATGGCTTCGGTGGGCCGGGGGGAAATGCGTGCCTCCGATGTCGCGCGCGCGATGTACCCGGACTACAAGGAGGAGCGAACGGGCCGCTTCGGCGCCAAGAGGAGCCTGGCGGTGAAGCTCAGGCTCAAATCACCGCCGGACCCCGCTCGCAGCCCGTCGGCGATTCCGATCGGTGGCATCAATTCGGATTTGCCGGTCAAGTTCGCGCCCAACGGCGGCGCCGTGCCGGGCGACCGCATCGTCGGCATCGTCACCCCGGGCGAGGGCATCACGATCTATCCGATACAGTCGCCGGCGCTGAAGGATTTTGAGGAAGAGACCGAACGCTGGCTCGACGTTCGCTGGGATGTCGACGACACTACCCCACAGCGGTTTCCGGCGCGCATCGTGCTGGACAGCGTCAACGAGCCCGGCTGTCTCGCGCAGATTGCGACTGTGATCGCCGAGCACGACGGCAATATCGACAACATCAGCATGAGCAGGCGTTCGCTCGACTTCACCGAAATGACCATCGATCTCGAGGTCTATGACCTCAAACATCTCAGCGCCATCATCGCCCAGTTGCGTGCCAAGGCCGTCGTGGCGCGGGTCGAGCGAGTCAATGGTTAAACAATGCGTATATTGCGACTACCCTCTCCCAACGGGAGGGAAATCGCGGTTTCCGAGATGCCGAGCCGGATATAAGAGACCTTGATGCTCAATCCTCCCGCGATCCGTCTCGGAATCAATGTCGATCACGTTGCCACCGTGCGCAACGCGCGTGGAGGAGCGCGGCCGGATCCGGTGCGCATCGCGCTTGCGGCGATCGAGGCTGGCGCGGACGGCATTACCGCGCACCTGCGCGAGGATCGACGCCATATTCGCGATGCCGACATGGCGCGGCTGAAGGCCGAAGTCCCAAAGCCCCTCAATTTTGAGATGGCCGCAACCCCGGACATGATCCGGATCGCGCTCGAAACCAAGCCGCACGCGGTGTGCCTGGTGCCTGAACGCCGCGAGGAACTCACCACAGAAGGTGGCCTCGATGTGGTTGGTCAACGGGATTCGCTGGCGCCTTCGATCGCGCGCTTCGGTGATGCCGGTATTCGTGTTTCGCTTTTTATCGCCGCAGATGAGCGTCAGATTGAAATGGCGGCGAAACTGCATGCACCGGCGATCGAGATTCACACCGGCGGCTGGTGCGATGCCGTCGTCGATGGTCACAAGGAGAAGGCGGACGCCGAATGGCGCCGCATTGTTGAAGGTGCCGCATTGGCGAAGTCGGCGGGCCTTGAGGTTCATGCCGGACACGGCCTCGACTACGCGACGGCGGAGACAATCGCAGCGCTGCCGCAGATCGTCGAACTCAACATCGGTTACTTCATGATCGGCGAGGC
>JBDTCP010000202.1:0-4655 GCA_039923555.1 Nitrobacter sp. | reverse complement strand
GGAATTCTGCCGCTGCTGTGGGAAATGTTCCCCAATCACCCGAACCTGCTGCCCGCCTATTTCGAGGAGGACCCCAACGCAAGCACGCTTGGCAGCTCCTATGTTCGCAAGCCGATCTATTCGCGCGAAGGGGCCAATATTGAACTGATCAGCGCGGGAACAGCGCTGGACCAGCAGCCGGGTCCTTATGGCAGCGAAGGTTTCGTGCGCCAGGCCTTCGCGCCGCTGCCAAGCTTCGAGGGCCTGTATCCGGTGGTCGGGAGCTAGATCGTCGGCGACCATGCATACGGGTTGTCGATCCGCGAGGATACCAATCCGATCACAGGCAACACGTCGCGATTTCTGCCGCACGCGATCCTGTGACGTCTCACGCATCGTCATTCCGGGTTCGCTCGCGAAGACGCGAGCGCCCTCAGATGCGCAATTGCGCATCGGGGAATGACATTGGAGAGATATTTTAGCAGCGCGCTACGCGCGGGCGGCGGATCTGGCCGCCAGCATGCCCGGCACCAGGGACGGCGCGCAGGCGCTATTTAGCCGATAGAGACCGCGCTTGTCCGAATGGGGCTTGAACACGTTGGTCAGTCCGACCACAGTTTCCGCGGCGCCGAGCGTAAGGAAACCATCGTCTTCCAACCGCTTCGCAAGCCGCGTGAAGATACCGACCTTGGTCTCCTGATCGAAATAGATCAGCACGTTGCGGCAGAAGACCACGTCGAAAGTACCGAGGTTGGAAAAATCCTGCAGCAGATTGAGCTGGCGGTGCTGAACCATGGCACGAATGTCCGCATTGATCTGCCAGAGTTCGCCGACCTGCTTGAAATACTTGATCAGCAACTGAATAGGCAGCCCGCGCTGCACCTCGAACTGACTGTAGAGACCGGCTTTCGACTTTTCGAGCACCTCGTTGGAGAGATCGGTGGCGATGATCTCGGTGCGCCAGCCCGCCAGCGCCGGACCGTATTCCTTGAGGCACATCGCGATCGAATACGGCTCCTGCCCGGTCGATCCGGCGGCGCACCAGATCCGCAGGCTGCGGCGAGCCGCGCGTGCCTGCAGCAGCGCCGGGATCATGGTCTCGCGCAGATGTTCGAACGGCGTCTTGTCGCGAAAGAAAAAGGTTTCGTTGGTGGTCATCGCCTCGACGACGTCGACAATTATCGCCTCGGCCCCGTTCTTCATCTTCTGCACGAGGTCGCCGATGCCCGAAAGGCCGGCCTTGCGCGCGAGTGGAATCAGACGGCTCTCGACCAGATATTGCTTGTCGAGAGCAAGATCGAGTCCCGAGCGATCTTTCAGAAACTTGCGCAGGTATTCAAAATCAAGTGGTGTCACGAACGGTCTCCCGCAAAAAGCCGAACCAGTTTCGGACCAATTTGTTGAAGCGGCAAAATGGCCGCGCAAATTCCGGCCTGCGCGGCTGCGCCCGGCATTCCCCACACCACGCTGCTTGCTTCGTCCTGCGCGATGACATTTCCCCCTGCCGCGACAATCTCCCTGCCGCCGCGCATTCCGTCCGACCCCATTCCGGTCAGGATGACGGCCAGAACGCCTCCCTGCCAGACATCGATCGCCGACGTGAACAGGGGATCGACGGCTGGTTTGCAGAAATTCACCGCCGGGCCGTCATCGAGCACGATGACGGCGCTTGTGCCTTTTTTGGCGACCCGCATATGGCGGCCACCGGGTGCGAGATAAATATGGCCGGGTTTTACGGTCTCGTTATCCACGCCCTCTTGCGCCGGACGTCCGGCTGCCCGCCCCAGATGCTCGGCGAGAATGGTTGTGAATGTCGGCGGCATGTGTTGCGTGATCAGCACTGGGTAGCGGTCGATCACCGGTCCTATTGCCGCCACTAGCGTCATCAATGCCTGCGGTCCGCCTGTAGACGAACCGATCAACAGCGCGCGCGGGGCGTGCGGGCTGAGGGGACGCTGCGCCGGTGCCGGATGCGCCGGCACGGGGGCGGCGGGGCGCCGTTCCTGTTCGTGCGGCGCCAGCGGCGGCGAGGCGACCACCGCCGGACGGCGACGTTTTGCGGCGAGGTGCCGGATCTTCTGAAGCAGGTCGTGCTTGAAGACGTCGGCAGCGGCGATTTCCCGGGTGCTCTCGGGCTTCGGAATGTAATCGGCGGCGCCGAGCGACAAGGCTTTGAAACTGATCTCCGCGTTGCGGCGAGTCAGCGTCGAGGCCATGATGACGATGAGATTGCGCTTTTTGGCCAGCAGTTGCGGCAGCGCGGAAATGCCGTCGAGATCCGGCATTTCGATATCGAGAACGACGACGTCGGGATTCGCGCGCTCAACCTGGTTGACCGCGTCCTGCCCGGTGCGCAGCGAGGCCGCGACCACCATGTCGGGCTCGGCGTCGATCCATCGGGAAATCAATCCGCGAATGACGACGGAGTCATCGACCACCATGACACGCAGCGGCTCCTGTCTTCCCGAATCCAGAACCGGCGGACTTGCCACAGCAGTACTCATTACTCACCAGACGCAACTACGAACAAGGAAGATATCTGCGCCGGCCGGGATTTGCTCTCGGCGCGGCGAGCTTCAGATCAGACCGATTTCGTGAAACTTCGCCGTCACGATATCCTTGTCGAACGGCTTCATGATGTATTCGTTGGCTCCGGCATGCAGCGCGCGGGCGATATGCGCGACATCGTTCTCTGTCGTGCAGAACACCACCTTCGGCTGATCGCCGCCTGGCATCCGGCGCAGGTTGCGCAGGAACTCGTAGCCGTCCATGACCGGCATGTTCCAATCCAGCAGCACGGCATCCGGCAGCCCGCGCTTGCAGACCTCCAACGCCTTCTCGCCATCCTCCGCCTCGATGATCTGGAAATCGACGCTTTCCAGGATACGTCGCGCGACTTTACGAATCACGCTCGAGTCGTCCACGACCAGACATGTTTTCATTTCGGTCTCCGTCTCTTTTCCGATTTCCCGAGGGGCTTTCCCCCAACGGTCAACGTTCACTACCTGCCGCCGGTCTCAGGCCGCCTGCTTGTTGGATACGATCTCCAAAACGCGCTCGACATCGAGAACGACCATCAGTTGTCCATCCAGCCGATGCACGCCCGCCGACATCTCCGTCATCCGCGGATCGAGATTCACCGGATTGACCTCGCGGCCTTCGTCGGGGAGCTTCATCACCTCGCCGATCGAATCGATCAGAAGTCCGTAGGACTCGCCGCGCAGTTCGACACCGACCGCCATCGGCGGCCGACCGGTCTCTTCCTTCGGCAGGCCGAGACGCGCGCGCATGTCGATTGCGGTAACGATACGGCCGCGCAGATTCAAAACACCAGCGACATCGTTCGACGCCAGCGGCACCCGGGTCAGGCGTTCCGGCATGAAGACGTCCTGTACCCGCGAGATCGGCAGACCGAACAACTGCCCGCCGATCATGGTGGTGACGTATTCGGTGATCGCGCTTTCGTTGTCGTGATTTACAGTGGTCATCTTCGGGTCCTTCATGCCGCTCGGTGAACTTCGGCGGTCTGTTCCTTCAGCGCTGCAATCAGGCCGGGCCGGTCGAATTTGGCGACGTAATCGTGGAAGCCGGCTTGGCGGCCACGCTCGATCGCGGCCGGAGAAATCATCGACGACAGCGCGATGATCGGCGTGCTGTTCAGGCGGCTATCGGAGCGCACCGTCTCCGCGAACTCGAAGCCATTCATGTCCGGCATTTCGATATCGGCGAGGATCGCGTCGAACTCCTGGCCTGACCGCAGCACGACAAGACCTTCCTGCGCGTTGGTCGCGAGCCGGACCTGATAGCCTGCGGCCTTGAGAACCGGAGTCAGCATGTTGCGGAAGAAGGCGCTATCATCCACCAGTAGCACGGACTGCGTACTGGCCTCGGGGCGCATCTCCTTGCGGCTGAACCAGTCCGCGAAGGCCATCGGCAGGAAGTGACCGACGTCGATCACTTCCGTCGCATGGCTCTTGATGACAGCGGAGCCGAGAATGCCCTGCTGACCGCTCGCCACCTCGATATTCAGGCGTTCCTCGACGATATCGATGATCTCATCGACCACCAGTCCATCGAACGGCCGTCGTCCGCGAACACCAGGATCGGCTGCGAGCCTTCGGTCCTGACCGAAACGCCATCCATCTGCACCAGCGGCATGAGCTGATCGCGGTACTGCACCATGTAGCGGCCGTTGGAGAGCTCGATCTTGTCGACCCCGATCTCCTCGAGTCGCGTCACGAGCGCGAGCGGCACGGCCTTAGGCTGATCCGATCCGGCGCGGAACACCAGCAGCGACGTCATCTGTTCGGCACTGCTGCCGCGCATCGCCGCGTTCTCGTCGGTTATTTCCTGCTGAGTCGCGACCGATGTGCCGAGCGCGTGCGCGATGCCGTTCGGATCGATGATCATGATCACAGCGCCGTCGCCGAGGATGGTGTTGCCGGAGAACATGCCGATATGCCGCAGCATGGTCGACATCGGCTTGACCACGATTTCCTCGGTATGGAACACGCCGTCCACGACGATGCCGAAAGTCTGGTTGCCGACTTGCGTCACCACAATGAAGCCGTTCTCCGGATCGCTGGACGTGCCATCGTCGATCTTCAGAAGCTTCTTCAAGTGCATCAGCGGCAAGAGCTTGTTGCGCAGCCGCAGTACCGGCGTCTCCTTGATGC